>USQV01000316.1 GCA_900556965.1 uncultured Clostridium sp. | reverse complement strand
GTTCATCGGATGCATCCAGATCCATGAACAGCTCTAAGGTTTCATCGATCACGGCCTCCGGACGGGCCTCCGGGCGGTCGATCTTATTTATACATACGATTACACGAAGATCCAGCTCCAGCGCCTTCTGAAGTACAAACTTTGTCTGCGGCATCGGTCCTTCAAATGCATCCACCACCAGGATAACGCCGTCCACCATCTTCAGAACACGCTCGACTTCGCCGCCGAAATCTGCGTGGCCTGGGGTATCGATAATATTGATCTTTACTCCTTTATAAAAAACTGCCGTATTTTTTGACAGAATCGTGATTCCGCGCTCTCTTTCAATATCATTGGAATCCATTACACGTTCAACGACTTCCTGATTTTCACGGAACACGCCGCTCTGTCTTAAAAGCTGGTCGACAAGCGTTGTCTTGCCATGGTCGACATGGGCAATGATGGCTACGTTCCTGATATCTTCGCGTTTGATCTTCATAATAATCCTCTTTCCTGACTCAAGTATAAAACTTAAACTCCTTTTGCACAGCGTTTTATTATAGCATCACAGCTAGAAAAATGCAATAAAAACTTATTCGCAGAATAAAACGACTTCCCGGCCCAAAAGTCCGTACCAGATCTCATCCCCCTTTTGGATCACGGCGCCGCCGCTTGTTCCTTCCGTGATCTTCTTTTCCAGTCCGTCATATCCGGCAGCAGGTACGAGCAGTTTAAATTCCACCTTATCGGTATACGCACTGTCCATGACCGTGATATCGTCTTGAGCAAGAATATACTGGATCTTACCCACCCCGGCATAGTCCGTGAGAACATCCATGCGGAAAGCCCGGCGTTTTTCCAGTATCGTGCTGTTGGCAATTCCCTCCTTAACGGCCTGGGAATACGCCCTTACAAGCCCTCCGGTCCCTAAAAGTGTGCCGCCGAAATATCGTGTCACCACGACGCAGACATCGTGGATGTCCTCACCCAGAAGGACATCTAACATCGGACGTCCCGCTGTCTGGGCCGGTTCCCCGTCATCGCTGCAGCGGGTAAGGTCATGATTTCTTCCTATTGTAAACGCGGTGCAGTTGTGCCGCGAATCCCAATATTTTTTTCGTATCTCGGCAATAAAGGCTGCTGCCTCCTCCTCCGACTTTACCGGCTTCAGATTTGCAATGAATCTTGACTTTTTTACCTCGATCTCGGCCTCACCGCCGCTATACAGGATCTTGTAGCTGTCTGTCATCTGTATTTCTCCCCTTCTTATCTTGCTCTTTTACCGTGTATCTGTATCATAATACAAAGGCCGGTATTTCACAATCCTTTTCACAATTGGAATAATCTTCTTGTTTTGGCCGTCATTTATGCTATACTGGTTTATATAAGACCGCCTACACTAATAGATAACGGAGAATTAACAAATGATTGAAGATATCGACCTTGGCAAAAAGATCCAGGATTTCCGTAACATGAGAAACATGAGCCTCAGGGAACTGGCAAAGCGTGCCGGATCTACAGCCTCCATGCTTAGCCAGATCGAAAGAAACCTTGTAAATCCGTCTATAAGTACCTTAAAGGCTATCGCTCAGGCGCTGGATATACCGATGTTCCGGTTTTTCAAGGATGAACAGCCCCAGGTTCAGCTGGTCGTCAAAAAAGGGGAAAATAAGACGATCGGTAAGCCGGGAGATGACCTTTCCTATACCCTTTTGACTCCGGACGTTAGAGGGAGTATTGAATTTTGCATGATGTCCATTCCGTCGGGCTTTACCTCCGGAAAAGCACCACAGGAACATACCGGTGAGGAGGTCGCTTATGTGATGCAGGGAAGTGTTGAGATCCAGGTCGCAGGATCCACATACTTCCTGCAGGAGGGAGACAGCATACGCATTCCTCCCCTTACCTCCCACCAATGGAAAAACCCCGGCGATTCAGCCGTTCACATCATTTTCGCTGTAACACCACCCAGCTTTTAACCGAATCAAGTAAGTCCCCTGCTTCAATTGCGAAAAGCAATAAACAGTGG
>USQV01000315.1 GCA_900556965.1 uncultured Clostridium sp. | reverse complement strand
CCTTCGCCTGTCTTTGTCCCGCCGACCATAAACAGCTTATCCGGAGCTCCGATCGTTCCCAAATCACAGTTTGTCACATCCACAAGATAGTTTTTTCCACCGGTGGACACGATATTCCACATGTGGTTTTCTGCTGTCCCGTCATCTTTCTTCATTGTCCCCGTAACGGTATAGCAGGAAAGCGCTGTGTCCGAAAATCTGGAAAGTCCCTCCGTGCTTCCGAGGGGATCATCCGCCGCACCGCAGGTTAGATCGCAAAGATACTGGAATGCCTTCGCATATCCTTCACAGACTACCTTCACATCGGTTTTTCCGGAAAACACATCCAGCATCTGCCACGGACTTCCATAGGCTACAGATGGATTGGAAGCTGCAGCACTATCATAAGACACCCGATCGCAGATCTCTTTCTTATAAGCAGAAAGCTTCTTGTAATCACTGTTCGCTTTGTTACCGGCAACGATTTTTTCTGCATTTGCTTTTACTGCCGCCAACGTTGTTCCGAGATCAGAGATCGTTTTTACTTTATATTGATTGCTGCCATCCTGATACTCCTTTGCAACCGCAAATTTGAAGATCCACTTTGAAACACGTCCCGTTAATGTCTTTCCATCTTTAGAGGCCTCCATCTGGATCTCCGTAGACATTCCTTTTGTCTTGTCAAACCAATATAGGCTGTAAGGACAGTCTACTAAAAGGCAGTCTAAGATAAGCCCTGTATCGATCGCAGAATATGTCTGGATCAGGCTCTTATCTTCCTCTGTAAGGCTTCCGGATGTTGCGGAGGTCCATGTTCCTTTCGTTTTATCCGGATTTTCGATCTCGATGCCGGTATCGGATTTTTCTCCCTTGGCGATCTTTTCGATTTCAGCCTTTAAAAGCTTATATATTTTTTTATCGCGCTCCGGAAGCTTCGCTTCTCCATAATTTCCAAACAGGCTGATCCCGAAGTCTGATCCGTAGAGAAACTGCTGCACATAGCCGTTAAGCAGCTCATCATTATCCGGCAGCTCCTGTTCCGGATATTCGACCGTTTCTTCCGTAAAAGTAAACGTTTCCGTTATTTCCTTCTTTGCAGCCATATCCGGTGTCTTTGACGCATCCGATTTCCCGGTTTCCTTTTTGGCATTGGATCCCGTTGCCGCTGCTTCTGCATTCGATCCGCTTGCTGTTTTAAGCTTTACGTTAGCCAAGCCCCTATCTGACCGCATCGTTGTATCAGACGCTTCGACTGACTGTGCAAATGTGTTGTTCTCTCCGTTCCCATTATCGGCAAACGAAGGGAATACGATCGTATTTACTGCAAGACATGCTGCGGTAAGCACGCTCATTACCTCTTTTATCTGTTTTTTCATCTTGCGCTTCCCCCTATCAAAAGATACTCGCGACCTCCTGTTTTGCCCGCTCTCTGTCAGGCAATCCTTATTTAGATATTACTATATAACGCTTAAAAATACAAGTTATCCGGCACTTTTGTCTGCAAGATCCACTTTCGTATCCTCAGGCCTCGTCCGTCCGAGCGAAGCTCTATGGCTCCGCACTCACCTGTTCCCAAAAGCCTTGCTCCCGCACTCTGAAGTCTTTCCACCGTATCCGGAGCCGGATGACCATATCTGTTTTTCCTGCCGTAAGAAAGCACAGCCAGCTTCGGACTGATTTTTTCAAGAAATTCCATAGAAGACGAGGTGGCCGCCCCGTGATGGCCTACCTTTAGAACGGTTACAGGCCCAAGCCCTTCTTCCGTGTCTTTATTTATAAACGTTTCACTATAACTCTCAGGCTCCGAAGCCTCCATTAACCTTCTCTCTCCGCCCTCCTCCAGATCTCCCGTTAAAAGAAGCCGAAACTCTCCGTATCGGATCAGAAATACAAGGGATTGATCGTTTCTCTCCCGGATGATCTCCCCCTCTTGCGGATATAAACAGATAATCTCTACATCCGGCCCTAAGATACCATTAAAATAGTCTCCCATTTTTCCATATCGGACGGGGATCTTACTTTCTTCTGCCT
>USQV01000314.1 GCA_900556965.1 uncultured Clostridium sp. | reverse complement strand
AAAAGAAGGCTATGAGACTATCATTATAAATAACAATCCGGAAACAGTAAGTACAGACTTTGATATCGCGGATAAGCTGTATTTTGAACCTCTCTGTGTCGAAGACGTGATGAACGTAATTGAACTGGAGCGGCCGGATGGCGTAATCGCCTCGCTGGGAGGGCAGACTGCCGTGAATCTGGCAGAGCCTCTGGAATCCAGAGGCGTAACGATCATCGGAACAGACTGCGAGGCGATCGAAAAGGCAGAGAACAGGGAGTCCTTTGAGAAGCTTTTGGCCGCGCTTTCTATTCCGCAGCCCAAAGGTCAGGCTGTAACGAATATTGAAGATGGTGTAAAGGCGGCAGCTGCAATAGGCTATCCTGTGCTGGTACGTCCGAGCTTTGTATTAGGCGGAAGAGCCATGCAGATCGTGGCAAAAGAAGAACAACTGCGGCAATATCTGAAAACGGCGGTGGAGATCAATGAAGAAAAACCGGTATTAGTGGATCATTATATCAGAGGAAAAGAAGTGGAGATCGACGGAATCTGCGACGGTCAGGATGTATTTGTGCCCGGCATCATGGAACTGGTGGAGAGAACCGGCGTACATTCCGGCGATTCCATCAGTGTGTATCCGAGTTACAGCATTTCAGACCATGTAAAAGAAGTGATTCTGGATTATACAAGAAGATTAGGTCTTGGAATCGGAATCAGAGGATTGTTTAATATTCAGTTTATTGTGGATCAGGAGGAAAACGTGTATATTATAGAAGTAAATCCACGCTCATCCAGAACCGTTCCGTTTTTATCAAAAGCCACAGGTTATTCTCTGGCGGATATTGCGACAAGAGTGATTCTTGGCATCAGCCTGAAAGAGCAGGGCATCGACACATGTTATCCGGAAGAAAAGAGTTTCTGGTATGTAAAAGCGCCCGCGTTTTCTTTTGCTAAGTTAAATGGAATGGATGCGTATCTGTCCCCTGAGATGAAATCAACAGGAGAAGCCATAGGATACGATCGAAAATTTCCTCGAGCCATGTATAAAGCCTTAATCGCTTCCGGTGTGAAAATGCAGAACTACGGAACGGTCATGGTAACTCTGGCTGATGAAGATAAAGAAGAGGCGCTGCCTCTTATTCGACGGTTTTATGAAATGGGATTCAATATAGAGGCAACAGTCGGAACCGGAGAGTTTCTGAAAGCGCATGGGATTCGCACTCGTATCCGCAGAAAGCTTAGTGAAAACAGCACCGAAATTCTGGAAGCGATAAGATCCGGCTATGTAAGCTATGTCATTAACACAAGAGCCATTTTATCCGGCGTTCATTATGAAGACGGACTGGCGATCAGAAGGACAGCCATCGAAAACAACGTAACGATGTTTACCTCTTTGGATACCGTAAAGGTACTTCTGGACGTGCTGGAAGAAATTACCATAGGTGTTTCGCCTCTTTACGCATAAAAACAAAAAAAGGAGAACTGCAGAATGATACCAAATATGAATTATCAAAATTTAAAAGAATCTTATTTGTTTTATAATATCGCCCAGAAAACAAAAGCTTATCTGGAAGCACATCCGGGAGCGCATCTCTATAGAATGGGAATTGGCGACGTTTCTCTGCCGCTTTGCGATGCCGTTATCCAAAAACTTCATGAGGCAGTAGAAGATCAGGCTCATAAAACAACCTTTCATGGATATATGCCGGAATGCGGAGATACGGAACTTCGGACAACCATTGCGGCATACTATCAAAAAAGAGGAGTAAAATTAAGCCATGAGGAAGTCTTTGTCTCCAGCGGGGCAAGTGATGAGCTGGGAGATATTTTGGATTTGTTCGGAAAAGAAAAGACAGTGCTGATCATGGAACCGGCTTATCCTGCTTATGTGGATGCGAACGTGATTGCCGGAAACACGATTATCCATATTCCGGCGGGAGAAGAGAACGGATTTGTTCCTGTGCCGGATCCGGACATTGCGGCAGACGTGATCTACATCTGCTCTCCGAATAATCCATCCGGCGCTGTATTTGAC
>USQV01000313.1 GCA_900556965.1 uncultured Clostridium sp. | reverse complement strand
ACTGCAGGGGGGAGAGCAGGATTATGGATATCTATAAGGCGATTTTTAACCGGAGATCAGTAAGAAAATTTAAAATGGAACCGGTGGAGGGGGGACTTTTAGTCATGCTCCGCAAATTTATTGCCAGCGTTGCGCTGCTGGATAAGGAATGTAATACGGAATTTGAGATATATGAACACTGGAATCGGAAAGAGCGGATTAAAGGTCTGTGGAAGGTGGATGCACCGTATTATCTGGTTGTATATTGCGGAGACGGACATGCGGCCGCCAGAAATGCTGGCTATATGGCAGAACAGATCGTTCTTTATATGACCGCGAAGGGGCTTGGAAGCTGTTATCTTGGAGACACCCGGGCCGGTTCCGCTAAAAAGGACGATCTTGGCCGGATCTTAGTGATCGGATTCGGTTATCCGGATGAGCCGCTTTACCGTAACTGTGATGAAACACACCGCCTCCCGTTAAACCGCCTTTGTGTATACAAGGAGGAGCCGGCAGCAGGAGTGAAGAAAATATTAGAAGCGGCAAGAATGGCGCCATCATCTTTAAATTCCCAGCCATGGAGATTTGTAGTATATTCTGACCGCATCTATGTGTTTGCAAAAAAGGAGCTACTCCCGCGTCCTGCGGCATTTCTTAAAATGAGAGATTTTGATATGGGGATCGTACTGTCCCATATCCTGCTCGCAGCGGAAGAATTGTGGATAAATCCGGAGCTCACAACAGAAGAACAGTTTTTAAAGAAAGCTTATAAGAACGGGGAGTACATTTGTACGATTAACTTTAAAATCGCTTAAAAGTCGCATTATTTTTCAGGAAATAAAAAAGTGTAGAATATTTTTTTGAATCGTTTTTTGTCTTGAAAGGATAGAGCGAATATGATAAAATCTTATGAAAAGTATGAATAGCAGGCCACTAACGTGCAAAGATGCGAACTCGTATGAATAGCAGATTGTCGCAGGAGACCGCATTCGGCGCGAGAATGTGCTTAGCACATTCTTTTTTATGCATAGACACTTAAGGAGGATACCATGATTAGTCAGCTCGTACAGAAGATCCAGAAAACAAAGGCACCTATCTGCGTTGGTCTTGACCCGATGCTTGGATATATTCCGTCTCACATTGTTCAGAAATCTTTTAATGAGTTTGGTGAGACATTAGAAGGAGCTGCAGATGCTATCTGGCAGTTCAATAAAGAAATTATTGATAATACTTATGATTTGATTCCCTCAGTGAAACCACAGATTGCGATGTATGAGCAGTTTGGCATTGAGGGTCTTAAAATATATGCCCGCACGGTTGAATACTGTCAGCAGAAGGGACTTCTTGTGATCGGAGACGTTAAGCGTGGAGATATCGGTTCCACTTCATCTGCTTACGCAGTGGGACATATCGGCCGTGTGAAGGTTGGAAGCAATGTATGCTCCGGTTTCAATACAGATTTTATTACCGTTAATCCTTATCTGGGAACAGACGGAGTAAAGCCCTTTGTCAATGTCTGCAACGAGGAGGATCGCGGTCTGTTCGTTCTTGTAAAGACATCAAACCCCTCCAGCGGTGAATTTCAGGATAGACTGATCGATGGCAGACCGCTCTATGAGCTGGTTGCTGAAAAGGTCGTTGAATGGGGCTCTGAGAGCATGGACGGCGCTTACAGCAACGTAGGAGCCGTTGTCGGTGCAACTTATCCGGAAATGAGTAAGATCCTCAGAAAGCTTATGCCGCATACTTACTTCTTAGTTCCGGGCTACGGAGCACAGGGCGGAACAGCAAAAGATCTTGCCCATTGCTTCAATGAGGACGGACTCGGAGCAGTTGTCAATTCCTCCCGCGGCATTATCGCTGCCTATAAGCAGGAGAAGTACGCAAAGTTTGGCCCTGAGCATTTTGCAGAGGCATCCAGACAGGCTGTTATCGATATGATCGCTGACATCAACAGCGTTTTATAATGATGCCAAGGTAAAAAGGTCTAAACCCACATGAGCTTGCTCATAGGTGGGTGAAAGACCTTGGTACC
>USQV01000312.1 GCA_900556965.1 uncultured Clostridium sp. | reverse complement strand
ACATTGCTCCCACCCTTTCTTCCCCGAGCAACAATGCAGGGTACGTCTGTCCTTAAGATCAGCTCCTTCGCCTCCACTACATTTACAAAGCCAACGGGAACTCCGATGATCAAGCGAGGTCTGATCTTTTCCTCGCAGATCAGTTCGTAGAGCCGCATCAGGGCTGTCGGCGCGTTTCCGACGACATAGATACATTCGGGATACGATCTCGATGCCTTCTCGACGCTGACGGCAGATCTTGTATAGCCTGTATTGGCGGCATCGTTTCTGACATCCTCGTCGCCGATAAAGCAGTTTACTGAGATCCCGAATTTCTTTGCGGCACGCTTATTGATGCCGGACATTGCCATTGTCGTATCCGTGATGATCGGCACACCGTTAAGGATTGCGCCTTTAGCCGCCTCCATAACATTTTCCGAAAAATACAGATTCTCTTTATAGGAAAAATCTGCTGTTGTGTGTATAACTCTGCAAAGTATCGCCAGCTTATCCTTCGGACAGCTTCTGACAAAATCTTCACCGAGCTCACTTTTTATCATGGAAAAGCTCTGCTGCTCAATTTTAGAAGGCTCCGTTGTCAGAAAACGAATGCCCGTTTCTTTCATAAGCTTTTCTGTCCAGTCCATCATGATCTCCCCCTGTCCTCCCGGTTTAATATGCGGTAGATCAGCTTCATGTCAAGATTATTCCGCAAGCAGTCGGCAAGTTTATCATACTGTGCCTCCTTATATGCCTTTAAAGAAAAGCTGTCTGTATTTTGTTCTTCCTCCCAGCTTCTCCCAACCTTTTTTTCTGAAGCCAAGAATTGCCATAAGCTTCTTAAAAGCTCCTCTGAATCGAATACGCCGTGGATATACGTGCCGGCAGCATGACCGTAAACACAGCCATCCTCCTTTGACAGATGGGTTCCGACAACCTCCTTGATCTTTGAAAACGGCTTTCCGCCGAAACGAACTGTTTCCCCCATATGGATCTCATATCCAAACAGCTTCGCATCCCTTCCGCCAAAATGATCCGTAGATCCCTCAACGCGGGTACGTGTTTTATCCGGGGCAAACACCGTTTTTACCGGCAGAAGACCGATCCCGGACATGCTGCCGCCTTCCTCCACCTGATACGGATCTTTGAGTGCTTCTCCCAGCATCTGATAGCCGCCGCACACTCCGAAAACAAATGCGCCCTCCGCATATCTTCGGAGCATCATCGCCTCAAGACCGGAAGCTCTCAGCCATTTTAAATCTCCCATCGTATTCTTTGTCCCCGGCAGCAGGATCATATCGGCATCCTTTAGGTCTCCCGGTCTTGTCACATACCTGACGGAAATCCCGGGAAGACGTTCCAGTACATTAAAATCCGTAAAATTAGATATTCTCGGGAGCTTAATGATCGCGATCCTTGCAAATGCCTCCCGGCCTTCCTTATCGGAAGCACCGTTTTTTCCGGCGTTTAGCCTTTCGGAGAGACTGTCCTCGTCATCGATATCGATATCCATATAGGGAACAACTCCGGCGACCGGGATCGGACAGCGCTCATACAGCATGGAAAGACCCGGCTTTAAAATCTCCTTGTCGCCGCGGAACTTGTTGATGATGAAGGCACGGATCCGCTCTCTCTCCTCCTTCTTAAGAAGGGCAGCAGTTCCGAATAGCTGTGCAAAAACTCCGCCTCGGTCAATATCTCCCGCAAGAAGCACCGGGGCATCGATCAATTCGGCAAGTCCCATATTTACGATATCATTTTCCGCAAGATTGATTTCTGCAGGAGAACCAGCACCTTCAATTACAATAATGTCATTTTCTTCAGAAAGATGGCGAAATGCCTTCATGACTTCCGGTGCAAGATTATCTTTCATTTTATAGTAATCCTGTGCACTTAAATTATCATAAACTTCTCCGTTTACAATAACCTGAGAACCCATATTGCTCGTTGGCTTTAACAAAATCGGATTCATCCAGTGTGTCGGCTCTATCATTGCCGCTTCTGCCTGCATTGCCTGCGCGCGTCCAATTTCCAGTCCC
>USQV01000311.1 GCA_900556965.1 uncultured Clostridium sp. | reverse complement strand
CACTGACATAAGCATCCCCCCTCACCCGCCGCTTAGTGCTCCGCGCACTTGAAGCAGGGGAATGCTTATCTGCGTTCACATTTTATCGCAATTACAGATCTGTGTCAAAATAATAGGAGCGAAATACCTCTTTGGCCTCATCGGAGAGGACGTAGCTAAGAAATTCCTCCGCCGCCTCGTTTCGTTTTTCCTCCGCATCCTTATTGATGATGCGGGCGATGGAATACGTTACGCTGCCTGTCAGCTCCTTGCTCACCGTCTCGAGAACCTCCAGCTTGTCTTCATAGCCCCATGTGTCGGAGTAATATGTAGTTCCAACCTCACAGGAGCCCTCAGCCACGGCGGCAAGAACCTTGCTTACATTATCCTGCTCGCTGATCTCCACTCCCCCCAGTGCTTCTGATACCTGTTCTGTCGTGATCTTCGATACATCCTCCACAGACGGCAGCTTGCCCATATTTACAAGTGCCTGTCTCGTATACTTTCCTACCGGGACACTTCCCCCGGCCAGTGCGATGCTCTTTGCCTTTTCCAGATCGGCAAGGCCGGTCACGGCCGTACCACTCCCCTTTAGCGTTATGACTACGACCTGATTATTGACAACATCCTGTCTTGTTCCTTCTACGACCAGTCCCTCCTCCTCAAGAAGGTTCATCTGCTTCTGTGCCGCAGAAAAAAACAGATCACACTCGTATCCCTCCTTGATCTGGTTCATCAAGGTTCCTGAGCTGTCTGCATTGTAAATGATCTTAATTTCCGGATGTGTCTGCTGATACTTTTCTGCCAGCTCTGTCATTGCCTTATTTAAGCTCGCAGCGATAAACACCTGAAGCTCTGTTGTCTCCTTAACAGCGTCGGTTTTTGCATCATTCTTTCCGCTGTTTCCTTCCTCTTTTTTTCCGCATCCGGAAATTCCCAACGCCATTCCAAGCATCATGCTGATGACAAGTACACCCGCGCCCCATTTCTTTATCTTGCACATTCCTTTACTTCCCCTCTCAATATTCCTAGTCCATGAGCCAGCTCCGGTAAGACAAATTCCAGTGCTTCCTTTACTGCCTTCGGACTTCCCGGCAGATTAACGATCAGCGTCTTTTTCCGTATCCCGGATTCTGCCCGGCTTAACATAGCACGCTTTGTGATCGTCATCGAATATTCGCGGATCGCCTCTGCGATCCCCCCTGCCATCCGGTCACAGACTGCCTTCGTGGCCTCCGGCGTGATATCCCGCTCAGAAAAACCGGTTCCGCCTGTCGTCAGGATCAGGCTGACCTGTCTCTGATCCGCAAGTCTTTTCATCTGGTATTCCAGCGGCCCTCTCTCATCCGGTAAAAGCATCGCTTCTACGACATCATACCCGGCTTCCTCTAACATGCTTACGATCAGCGGGCCGCTCTTATCCTCTCTCTCTCCGGCTGCTCCCTTGTCACTCAGCGTGATCACGGCCGCCGTAAAGGGACGGTCGGCTGATGCCGGCAGCACCGTGACCGGGTCACCCTTTTTAATATGGCCTTCCTCGATCACGACGGCAAACACGCCCTCCCGCGGCATGATGCAGTCTCCCATTCTTTTATAGATCTCGCAATGGCTGTGGCATTCCTTTCCGATCTGCGTAAGCTCCAGGAGTACCTCCCCGATCCTAAACCTTGTTCCGACCGGAAGCGCTCTAAGGTCATATCCCTCGATGATGAGGTTCTCCCCGAAGGCTCCGTTTGCAATATCGGCTCCCCGGCTGCGAAATTCATCTATTTTTTCCCCGGACAGCAGGCTGATCTGGCGATGCCAATTTCCTCCATGAGCATCGTTACAGATCCCCCATTCCTTTTTTATCTCTGCCTCCGGCACTTCTGTTTTCTCTGTTCCGCGTTTCTCACTGATGCAGATCGCTCTGAGTTTTCCCATTTTTATCCTCCTATTCTGGACATTTTCCGATGCTCCGTGATTGATCCCTTTTGGTCGAAGCAGTGGCCTTGGGGCTTGTTTTGGATCGCCTTTGTCAATAACGTCCGCACCATCCTCCTG
>USQV01000310.1 GCA_900556965.1 uncultured Clostridium sp. | reverse complement strand
ACCTCCTTCTCCTTGCACTGCCACTCGCTGAGCTGGGATTTTCTGCTTTCCTCACGGATCTTCTGCAGGATCACGTTCTTTGCATTCTGTGTCGCAATGCGACCGAACTCGTGGGAATCAATGGGAACCTGAACCACATCACCGATATCAAACTTCGCGCCTCTCATTCTTGCATCTGCAAGGCTGATCTGAGTTACCGGATCTTCCACGTTTTCAACCACTTCTTTTTCTGCGTACACAGAATAATCGCAGCCCTCACGGTCAATGATGACCTTCACATTGTCCGCTTTTCCGAAATGGTTTTTGCATGCCGTAAGAAGCGAGTTCTCGATGGCCTCCAGCAATGTATCCTTGCTGATATTATACTCTTTTTCCAGCACGTTCATTGCTTCCAACAGTTCCTTGTTCATTTTTTATCCTCCTTTAAAAATCGAATGCCAGACGGATCAAGGCAATATCTTTTCTGTCAAATGTGCTTTCTTCCCCATCCTCATAACGGATCGTCACAGTATTCTCGTCATAAGCGGTCAGGATGCCGGTGAAGTCCTTCTGTCTGTCAACTGCGCGGTAAAGCTTGATCTCCACCTGTTCTCCCAGACTTCTCTTAAAATCCTTTTCTTTTTTTAGCGGTCTTCCCAGTCCCGGAGAGCTTACCTCCAGGATATAGCTGTCATCAATAAAATCCTTTTCATCCAGCCAGTCACTTAAACGTCTTGAGACCATCTCACAGTCGTCAACGGTAAATCCGCCTTCTTTATCAATGTAGGCTCTCAAATACCAGATCCCGGCTTCTTTTACATATTCCACGTCCACCAGCTCATACTGGTTCTCCTCCATAATAGGCATCAGGAATGCCTCTACCCTTGCCTCATATTCTTCGCGTTTCGCCATACCTCCACCGCCTTTCCGTCAGATGATACAAAACGAAAGAGTGGACTGATTTCGTCCACTCTTTTTTACCGGTTACTTATGCTATCGATGTTATGATATCACACTTTCCTTTAAAAAGCAAGCGTTTTATCCTACTCTTTCCCAAGACGCACCTTTTCCAGATACTCTCTGGTCTCCTCGCCCGCATGGGACAGCAGATAGTTTTTACCGCTCCTCTGGCGCTCCTTTATTTTTCCCTTTTCTTCGGCGATCAGCTGGTTTACATATTCCACATCTTCTTTTAAATCCCTCGCCGAAAGGAGAAGACAGCCCTGTCCGCGGATGATCAGCTGCTCCAGCCCGTCCGAGGTCGCCACCGTCACCCGATATTTCGGTCCGATCTTATGAGCAAGCTTTTCAATATACTGGTCTGCCGTTTCCGCTTCCTTTGTATACACGACATTGATATTGTGATATTTTAATGCCTCTCCGGTGTTCCCCGTTACCTTATATGCGTCAAATACAAGGATCAGGGTACATTTCTTATATCCCTGATAATTGCATAAGATATCCATCAGCCGGTATCTGGCGCCGTCAATATTTACCTTTGCAAGCTCAGAAAGCTCCTCCCAGGCAAAGATAATATTATAGCCGTCTACAAGTAAATATTCTTCGATGGGTTCTTCTTCTTCCTTTTTCTTTTTTCCCGCAGCCTGCTCCGCATTTCCGGCACGGATCACCCTTACGGAATCACCTGCGGAGGGTGACGGACGCCGTATTTCCCCATAGGTGCGTTCAAAAATCGCCTGCAGTTCCTTGTCCTCATATAAGGATGCTGAAAGCCTTTGGGGATTCCGGGAGGCTGTGGTTTGCACCTTTTCCTCCTGTTTTGCGGCTCCCTTCTCAATGGCCGAAGCCTCCTCCGCTCCCAAGGCCCGGCGGACAGCCACCGGCGTCGGAATATGCATATAGCTCTTAACCTCATCCCACGGAACCGCAAAACCGGCTCCATGAGAACAGAAAACAGAACCGGCGGGATCCTGAAGATCCGTGTCAAAATCGTAGCCGATGCTTTGGATTACTTCTTCCTCATTATGACACGGCTCGTAGCCCATAAGGCTTAAGGACAATCTGCCTCTGCCGCGGGTATAGGCCACCACCTC
>USQV01000309.1 GCA_900556965.1 uncultured Clostridium sp. | reverse complement strand
GCCTCTCATTGTCACGTTGTCTATGCAGGAGGAGGAGCGTTTAAAGAAACACCTTAGTGTATTTCAGAAGCTGGGTTTTGAGATCGAGCCCTTTGGAGGGCGGGAATACGCTATCTACGCAGTTCCGGATAATCTGTTTTCTCTGGCAAAAAAAGAGCTGTTTACCGAGCTTTTGGATAACCTGTCTGATGTCAGCGACGGACAGAGCACAGAGTCGATCTATGATCGGATCGCCTCGATGTCCTGTAAGGCTGCGGTAAAGGGAAATCATCGTCTTTCCGAGAAGGAGGCCCATGAGCTGATCGGAGAGCTTCTAAAGCTTGAGAATCCCTACGCCTGCCCTCACGGACGTCCGACAATTATTTCTATCAGTAAATATGAGATGGAAAAGAAATTTAAGAGGATCCTATGATGAAACAGCCTTTGATTATATTGACAGGCCCCACTGCCTCCGGAAAGACCTCCCTTTCCGTAAGCCTCGCAAAAAGAATCGGCGGAGAGATCATCAGTGCCGATTCCATGCAGGTCTACCGCTATATGGATGTAGGCTCGGCCAAGGTGACGAAGGAGGAGATGGAAGGAGTCCCGCATCATCTGATCGATGTGCTGGATCCGAAGGAGCCCTTTGATGTGGTGCGCTTTCAGACCATGGAAAAGGAGGCCCTCAAAAGGATACGAGATAACGGTCATATTCCCATCGTAGCCGGAGGAACCGGGTTTTATATCCAGGCACTTTTAAATGATATCGATTTTACGGAAAATGACAGTGATACGGAATACAGGAGCATGCTGGAGGCACTTTCCCGTGAAAAAGGAGCAGAGTATCTCCATGAAATGCTTCGGCAGAACGACCCGGAGTCGGCAGAAGCGATCCATGCCAATAATACGAAGCGAGTGATCCGGGCGCTGGAGTTTTATAAGAAGACCGGAAAAAAGATATCTGCCCATAATGAAGAAGAAAGAAACAGACAGTCCCCCTACAATTTTGCATATTATGTCCTTACAATGGATCGGGCCCGCCTTTACGAGCGGATCGACCGGCGAGTGGATATGATGATGGAAAACGGGCTTTTAAGGGAGGTCATGCAGCTAAAAGAGCTTGGCTGCAGCAGAGAAATGGTCTCCATGCAGGGGCTTGGCTATAAGGAGATATTAGACTATCTGAATGGAGAGATAAGTCTGGAGGAAGCTGTCTACATCATAAAGCGCGATACCAGGCATTTTGCCAAGCGGCAGCTGACCTGGTTTAAGAGAGAGCGGGAAGTAGAATGGATCGATCAGGAGAAGTTTTCATTCGATAAAGAAAAGATCCTGCAATGGATGATGGAAGATCTGAAAAGCAGGGGAATTTTAGAAAAGGAGCAGGAATAAGCCATGGAGCTAACAGAAATGTACGGACAGCTCGGAGTGTCCGAGAAGGTATTAAATTTTTCAAAGGAAATCGAGGCATCGTTAAAGGAGCGCTTTGAGGTCATCGACGAGATCGCAGAGTATAACCAGCTTAAGGTCATAAAGGCAATGCAGGAGGCCAGAGTCAGCGATATCCATTTTGCCGGAACGACCGGATACGGGTATAATGATCTTGGACGTGATACGCTGGAGACCGTGTATGCGAAGGCATTCCACGGCGAGGATGCACTGGTGCGCCCGCAGCTGATCTCCGGAACACATGCACTTACGGTAGCACTGTCCGGAAATCTCCGTCCGGGTGATGAGATCCTGTCTCCGGTGGGAAAGCCCTATGACACCTTAGAAGAAGTCATCGGAATCCGGGATTCTGTCGGTTCCCTTAAGGAGTACGGGATCACCTACCGCCAGGTCGACCTTCTGGAGAACGGTGATTTTGATTATGAGAACATAAAAAAGGCCATCAATGAAAAAACAAAACTGATCGAGATCCAGCGTTCTAAAGGCTATGCGACCAGACCGACATTATCGGTAGCGCGGATCGGTGAACTGATCGCATTCATCAAAGCGATCAAGCCGGACGTGATCTGCATGGTGGATAACTGCTATGGAGAATTTGTTGAGAAGATAGAG
>USQV01000308.1 GCA_900556965.1 uncultured Clostridium sp. | reverse complement strand
TATCCATACTTTTCATCAAATGAATATTCGATCCGTTCCGCGATCGTATCATCTGCCGCATTTACCCTGCTGAAGCATTCTTCCATGGAAAGTCCCTTTTCCACTGCCTGGATCCGAATATGATCGTCGCCGTTTATAAGGATACTGAATTTCTCGTCGCCGGTAATAAAAAGTCCGGCACTCATTTCTCCGGAAGCAGCACTTTTTGTAAGTGCCCAGCGTTCTCTTAAGGCCGCCTTATCAAGCTCTGACATTCTGTTGAGATAATAGAACTCAGAGGCCGGAAGCCGGTCAGCCGGCTCATCCTTAAATATCCTGCAAAGCCGGTCTACCAGCTCCTCACTCTGTTCGGCAGTCATCTTACCCGGGAATGGATATTCTCTCCAGTTTCGTTCAAAGCGGACGCGGGTACAGATCACGCTGCTGTCGTCCTGCTCAGGTATATCAAACCACTTCTCCATTCCCCTTCGACTCTCCTTCCAGTTTATGCAGCCGGTCCCTTAAGGAAGCTGCTGTCTCATAGTCCTCTCGACTGACTGCATCCTTTATCTTTCTCTTTAACAGCTCTCTGGTTTCTTCCACGGTAAGCTTATATGCTTCTGTGCTTTTTGCATCCCTCTGGCCATCCCGCAAAAAGTCATCCGGTCTTTTTCCTACATGGCGCTCACTCCCCTGTAAGTGACGGATATTTTCCCGGATCAAAGGCCCGAATACACTGTAGCAGTCCGCGCAGCCGAATCGGCTGTTCTTAACAAATTCGGCATAGGTGGTCTTGCAGGTTGGGCAGGCTGCTCCTTTAAAGCGTTCCTCTCCCTGCTCTGCATTCTGGATTCCCAAAAGCCCGGACAACAGCTTTCCCAATGGAAATTCCCCCTCAAATAGGGCAGAATACTGCCCCACATCCAGCCGGGCGGCACAATGGGCACAGAGATTATGCTCTGTTTTCACTCCATTGACCACTTCCACATATTTAACGGTCGCTTCCCGCATTTTGCAGTGTTCACAAAGCATATCTTTCCTCCTTAATCCTCTCCGCAGATATCATCATAGATCTCATCCACAAGGGCATGGATCTCATCTCTGCCTACATCTTTGCAGACTCCTCTGGCGATCAAAAGAGCAAGGCTCTCCTTCATCTCATCCAGAGCCTGCAATTTATTCATATCGAGAGCGATCACTGCCCCACGTCTTCTGTCGAGACGCAGAAATCCCTCCTGTCTTAATACAGCGTATGCTTTATTGACCGTATGCATGTTGATTCCGATCTCATCAGCGAGCTGTCTTACCGAAGGAAGACTGTCACCCTCATGAAGCATCTCCGTTGCAATTCCCCGGATGATCTGGTTGCAAAGCTGGATATACAATGCTTCCTCACTGTCAAAATCGATCTTAAGTATCATTTTCTCACCATCCTTTTTTCGATCCAATACTCTTAATGTATCAGTTGTTATATTTATATAGTAACAGCATTGGTTCCTTTCGTCAAGTGCCATCCAGGTCTCATCGATCGATCCCATACCGTAAGTCCCGCAAAAAGCTCCTCTTTCATCGCCTAAGCTGGATTCCTTATGTACTTTATGCTATAATCGGGATGGATATTTAACGTTTAACTTGAAGGGAGGAGGCACAAAGTACATGGATATTCCTTTCCGTCCTTTTCTTGAGCTTTCCGTCGTGATTCCGGGCATGTACGATGTGCGCGAAATCGACCAGAATATCGAGGCCATCGAGGATGCGTCCCCGCTGACCGAGGCGGAGCGCGCGCAGCTCGACGTGATCCGCCGGGAGCTGGGCACGCAGTTCTGCCGCCGCTGCAATTACTGCCAGCCCTGCACCATGGGCATAAACATCTCCTTCTGCTTTACCATCAACGGCTATCTCACCCGTTACGGCCTGAAGGACTGGGCCATAGGCCGCTACAAGGGAATGGCCGTAGAGCCTAACGCCTGCATTGAATGCGGAATGTGCGAGAGCCGCTGCCCCTACCACCTCCCCATAATCGAAATGCTCAAGGACGTATACAGCAACTTCCAGAAGGAAAT
>USQV01000307.1 GCA_900556965.1 uncultured Clostridium sp. | reverse complement strand
GTCGATGATGGTGTGCTCCTTGCCGTATTTGCTTTCGGCATCGTCACAGATATCGAGGATCTTTCCATTTTCTGCCACCAGATCCTTTTTCTCCTCATAGATCCCGGCCATATTGATCAGATTACAGTTCCTGATAATCAACATTGCTTTCACCCGCCTTTCTCTCATATACGACCTGTCCGTCGATGATAACGATGCCTGCCTGAGCCATGGTATCAAGAGGCTCCACATCCCAGATAACGACATCGGCATCCTTTCCCGGCTCGAGGCTTCCGACACGGGAGTCAATGTCAGTGATGATCGCGTTGTTGATGGAGAGGCACTTTAATGCCATCTCCCGGGAAAGACCGCTCTTTACATAGAGGGCGGCCTGTAAAAGCTGACCCTCGATAGGAACGAAGGGAGCATCCGTGATGAGTCCGAAGGTAACGCCGGCCTCCTCAAGGATCCTTCCGGCATCAAAGGACCGGTGGCTAAGCTCCATTTTGCTCTTTCCGCCAACGGTCGGGCCGAGAAGACACTGAACATGGTTCTTTGCGAGCTCATCAACGATCAGGTACCCTTCCGTACAGTGATCGACGGAATAGCGAAGGCCAAATTCATTGGCGATGCGGATCGCAGTCTGGATATCGTCTGCCTGATGGGCATGAATCTTAACGCGCATGCCGTCAAAAAGACGCATCAGGGAGTGCATATGAAAATCGTATGGAAATTCCGGGTCATCCCCGTGCTTTTTGTATTTTTCGTGGTATTCGGCTGCTTTAAAAAGCTGTTCCCTCATGATGGCTGCATTCATCATTCTGGTCTTGGGAGCCTTATTCTGTTTACCGAAACAGAATTTTGGGTTTTCCCCCAGCGCCATCTTCATACAGGTTTCCTGCTTTACGACACGGGAGTCAAGATCCTTTCCGGCTGTTTTTACCGCGGTAAAGGTTCCGCCGATGATGTTTGCACTGCCCGGGCCTGTGACAACGGTGGTGACACCGTGGCGGACAGCTACGTTAAAGGTGGGATCATTCCACTTCAGGGCATCAATGCCCCGGAGTCCCGGAAGTGCCGGGCTCGTGTATTCATTGCCATCCATCTCCGCCGAGCTGACTGTTCCCCAGAGTCCGATATGACAGTGGGCATCTACAAGTCCGGGGGTAACTACCTTCCCAGCAGCATCGATCACCTTACAGTCCTCCGAAACGGGGAGGTTATTTCCGATGCGGGAGATCTTTCCATTTTCGATCAGAATGTCACCGGTCTGTTTATAAATTCCGGTCATTGTGATCAGCGTTCCGTTTTTAATAAGTAACAATTGAAATACGCTCCTTTCTGCTTCGTTTTTCGTCTGAAAACTCAGCGCCCATCTAGTTGTAATTTTACAATTTTTCTTCCGTTCTGTCAAAGTAAATCGACAATTATTCCAAAATTATGATATACTGAACAAAGATATGCAGACAGGGAAAGCAGATCACGGATATTTGCTTTCTTACGGTCTGCCATTTTTAAAGGAGGAGCAAAATTTGAAATTTCTTCATCTTTCTGATCTGCACATCGGAAAACGGGTATATGGTTTTTCCATGCTGGAGGATCAGAGCTATATATTAAGCCGGATACTGGAGATCGCTGCCCGGGAAAAGCCGGATGGGGTCATTCTGGCGGGGGATATCTATGATAAGGCGGTTCCCTCCGCAGAGGCAGTCCGTCTGATGGATGAGTTTTTGACGGCTCTGGCCCGGGAGGGCATCAGGATCTTCATGGTAAGCGGAAACCATGATTCCCCGGAGCGGATCGCCTTCGGGTCAGAGCTAATGAAGAAGAATGAGGTTTATGTGTCTCCGGTCTATGACGGCAAGATAAGCCATATCACAATGGAGGACGAGTACGGGACCGTAACGGTATGGCTTTTGCCCTTTATTAAGCCTGCCATCGTCCGGCATGTATTTCCGGAGCAGGAGATCGAGACATATCAGGATGCCGTCCGCACGGTGCTGCAGCACATCCATATCGATACAGCCGAAAGAAACATTCTGGTAGCGCATCAGTTCGTGACTGGGGCGG
>USQV01000306.1 GCA_900556965.1 uncultured Clostridium sp. | reverse complement strand
GGAGAACGCACGTTCTCGCATCAGCCACATGGGTCACGATAGCCGCAAGCTTTAATTTATCCATAAACACTCCGGCGGCCTCCCGGCCTCCCTTTAATCCAAAGGAGATGACACCGCAGCTGCCCTTGGGCAGGTATTTTAAAGCAAGCTCATGGTATTTATTTCCCTCTAAGCCCGGATAATTGACCCATGCTACATCCTCTCTTGCAAGAAGCCACTCTGCCACCTTCTGGGCGTTCTCGCAATGCCGCGGCATGCGAAGATGGAGCGTTTCCAGTCCGATATTTAATAAGAAAGCATTCATCGGAGCCTGTATGGATCCCAGATCCCGCATCATCTGAGCGGTTGCCTTTGTGATATATGCCTTCTTTCCAAACTTCTGCGTATAGATAACGCCGTGGTAGGAATCATCCGGAGTGGTAAGGCCCGGGAATTTATCGGCATGGGCTTCCCAGTCAAAATTGCCGCTGTCTACGATACATCCGCCCACAGTAAGGGCATGACCATCCATATATTTTGTGGTCGAATGAGTCACGATGTCTGCTCCCCATTCAAACGGGCGGCAGTTGATCGGTGTCGCAAACGTATTATCAACAATAAGCGGAACCCCATGCTTGTGGGCTAAGCGTGCAAATTTTTCAATGTCCAAAACCACCAGGGCAGGATTCGCGATCGTCTCACCGAAAACAAGCTTTGTGTTGGGGCGGAAGGCCTTTTCAATCTCCTCCTCGGATGCGTCCGGATCCACGAGAGTTACATCGATCCCCTGCTTTTTCATCGTGACCGTGAACAGATTGGAAGTTCCTCCGTAAATAGTGGCAGCGCTGACAATATGGTCACCCGCACTGCAGATATTAAATGCAGCAAAATAGTTGGCCGCCTGACCGGAGGATGTGAGCATTGCCGCAACACCGCCCTCCAGCTCGCAGATCTTTGCCGCGACCGCATCATTTGTCGGGTTTGCCAGTCTTGTATAGAAATATCCATCCTCCTCAAGATCAAAGAGACGTCCCATCTGCTCGCTGGTGGAATATTTAAAGGTTGTACTCTGGTAAATAGGGAGCACCCTTGGCTCTCCGTTCTTCGGAGTCCATCCGCTCTGGATACAGATTGTCTCCGGTTTTCTATTCTGTCTCATGTTCTGATCCTCCTGATGTCATTTATCTGTGAATTTTGCAATCTTTTAGTAGTCTATCACATTTTACAGGCTGATACAAGATATTTAAGCATACTGCTCAAAACCAGTATTGAAAGCGCTCCTTCTTTCATGTATAATTGAGTCTGATTTCAATCTTTATAAGGAGAACAAAATGAATTTTCTAACTAACATCTTAAAGGGTATGATGATCGGCATTGCAAATGTCATCCCCGGCGTTTCGGGAGGAACAATGGCTGTGTCCTTAGGAATCTATGACAGGCTGATCAACTGTATCGCAGGTTTTACAAAAAACTTCCGCGAAAGCATTTCTTTTCTTGCCCCTATCCTTCTTGGCTGTCTGGCAGGAATTGCCGGCTTTACTTATGCGATCGAGTATCTTCTCGAAAAGCACACCTTTGTTACCTGTATGGCCTTTGTCGGGCTGATCTTGGGAGGTATCCCTGCTATCCTGCACTCGATGAATGAAAAGCGACAGGAAACAAAACAGGCAATTGATGCCCTTTCGATTTTTTTATTTATCGCCGCCTTCGCGGTTGCTGCCGGTTTTCCCCTCTTAAAGGCCGGAGACAGCTCTCTTTCTGAGATCCCGGTAACTGCCGCAAGCATGGGCATCCTCTTTCTGCTCGGAGTCCTTGCCTCCGCCACCATGGTGATCCCCGGTGTTTCCGGTTCCATGATGCTTATGATCCTTGGCTATTATTATGGGATCATCAATACGATCACCGGTTTTCTGGATGCACTGAAAACGATGGAGCTTGCCACACTTAAAGACGGCTTCTGCCTTTTAGTCCCCTTTGGGTTCGGGATCCTTCTGGGTATCGCCCTTATCGCGCGCCTGATCTCCTTCCTGTTTGAGCGGTACGGAGTGCAGACCCACTGTGCGATCCTCGGACTGGTAGCTGCCTC
>USQV01000305.1 GCA_900556965.1 uncultured Clostridium sp. | reverse complement strand
TGGATCCGCATCCTGCGAGGGAACCTACAGCAAGTGACAGTACCATTACCGGTACCAAGCTGCGCATACGTTTTTTTGTCATAATACTCACCTCATCATTTTATTTGCAGGCCAGTGGCCAAATGCATCAACTCATTAATTGATGTATTGCTGATCTTGCATTGTAGATTTTGTGCCGCAAAATTATGATTGTTGATTTTCTACAATAATTTTCTCCCCATGCGATATATCCTATCATATTTTTATATAAGAATCAAGCGCAATATTGATTTTCTTTATATTATTTGATATTTTTGCACAATTTTTCTCTGGTTTTCCTGTTCTTTTTATCTTTTATTACTTTTTTCTTGCATTTTCCTATTTTATTCGCTACAATAAATTCACCATTTCTTTTCCTGCTTTTTTGCAGGGCCTGTCCCTTCTAAAAAAATATAATAATCATTTCTCGGAGGTATTCTTATGACCTATTCTGAATTTTGTTCTGAACTTACCCTTAGACTTATTTCCGGAGCAAATAATAAGCTTCTCCCGGTTCGTGAGACCATGAAAAAGAACAACGGTGTTTTCCATGACGCCCTTATCCTGACGAGTCCCGGGTGTCCCGTATCTCCTGTGGTCTATCTGGAACCGCTCTATAAGGAACACCTGTCAGGAATACCATTGGATACGATCGCCGGATCGGTGATCTCCTGTATTGACCGCACACCGCCGTTTACCTCGATCACCTGTCTTGATCCAAAGGATCCGGAAACAATAAAAGATCGAATCGCCTTCCGGCTGATCTCAAAGGAGCGCAACCGCCTGCTTCTCGATACTGTTCCGTGGATCCCCTTTCTCGATCTCGCTATTGTTTTCTTCCTCAAGCTGGATTCCGATCCTGACAGCACCGTGACTGCCCTTTTACCGGCCTCCCTCTCCGAGGGCTGGCAGCTTTCGCCGGAATATCTCTTTAAAATTGCCATACAAAACATGCCTTCCCTCTTTCCGCCGCGGCTTACTCCTCTTGAAGAACTTCTCTTTCACAACTCCCATCCCGGCTTTGTTACTCCAAATACATGCCCTCTTTACGTTCTCACAAACAGCTCCGGCACCTGTGGGGCCGCCTGTATGCTGTACGAAAATATAATAAAGGACTTCGCAGACCATTGGGAAAGCGATGTGATCATCTTTCCTTCCAGTATCCACGAAGTCCTCATTATGGCGGACAAGAAATTATATGATTATGATGCTCTCTCTCAGATGGTGGCTGATATTAACCGTGAGGTCGTATCTGAGGAGGAGGTTCTCTCTGATTTTATCTATATCTTCAGTCGGGCAGAAGAAGCATTTACGATCTGGCCTTTAGATTCCTCCGGTCATATATCGCAATAAGACGAAACAGGGAATCCATGATAGAGATCGCCATGGCGATCCCTCCGGCGATCAGGATCGTTTCACTGAGGTAATGGATCGCCTGCACCTGCTCATCATGAAGGAGAAAATATACACTTCGGTAGATGGCCGCTCCCGGAACTGCCGGAAGCGTTCCTGATACCAGAAATACCGTTACCGGCGCCTTCTTGATCCGTGCAAGGATATGACTTAAAAAAGCCACTACCAGCGTGGAGAAGAATGCTGCCAGCATGGAGGAATCTTCTTTCCCCTGAACGATCAGATAGACCCACCAGCCGATGGCTCCTGAAGCAGACGCATATACGACATATTTTCTGGGGATCTCAAGAAGCATGGTAAACATAAATACGGCCGAAAATGCACTTATAATCTGTATTATCATAGACTTCCTCCATTAAAAGCGCGGAAACAAACCATTCCGACGCCGACTCCTGCCGCAACTGCAAGGGCGACTACGATCGCTTCTGTGATCCTTGCCGTTCCTGATCCGTAATCACCATTCAGGGTATCCCGGATTGCTGTTGTAAAGCACACACCGGGAACCAGATTCATGATTGTGCTTATGATCATGACATCTGCGCTGGAGGTCGGCAGGATCCATCTCTGGATAAACATTGCCGAAAATGCCACAACAAAGGAGCAGAATGCACTGCTGCAGAAATCATTTATACGTACCCGGGAAACCA
>USQV01000304.1 GCA_900556965.1 uncultured Clostridium sp. | reverse complement strand
AATATAATAGGGAAGATTTGCCACCACCTTGATGGGACGTCCCCCATTATATTTATCGGCCAGCTCTTTAATATCCACCTTCAGGATATCCTCATTGATGACCGTAACATTGTCATATTCTGCCAGAGTTTCCGAAAGGATCGGAATCAGATTTCTGTCGATCTCCACGGCAACCACCTTGCCTGCATTTTCTGCCAGATATTGGGTCATTGTTCCGATTCCCGGGCCAATTTCCAGAACGCAGTCCTCCTTTGTCACTCCCGCCGCCCGGATGATCTTTTCAAGGACATGGGGATCGATCAGGAAATTCTGGCCGAATTTTTTCTGAAACATAAATTCGTATTTCTGGATCGTTTCTATGGTCTTCTGGGGATTACTTAAATACTCTTTCATATATTATAACATTCTCCTGTTTTCATCACAAATCGGGGACGATCTTCTATATATCGGTGATCCGGTAAAGACGCTTCGCGTTTTCCGTTGTTGCCTTTATAATATCCTTCGGGGCCATCTTCTTGATCGCGGCAAGCTCCTCCACCACATAAGGCAGGTTCAATGAGGAATTTCTTTTTCCGCGATTCGGAACCGGTGCCAGATAGGGGCAGTCCGTTTCCAGCACCAGACTGGAGAGTGGTGCATACTCCGCAACCTCCTTCAGCTTTCTGGAATTTTTAAAAGTCAGAACGCCTCCGATCCCAAGAAAATATCCCATATCCAGATATTCTCTTGCCATTTCCACCTCGTAGGAAAAACAGTGGATCACTCCTCCCGTCAATCCGTTCTGTTCCGCCTTCATCATATCCAACGTATCTTTCGCCGCATCCCGGCTGTGTATGATCACGGGAAGCCCGGTCTCTCTTGCCAGTGCAAGCTGTCTGACAAACCATTTTTTCTGGATCTTTCGATCCGGCTCATCCCAGTAGTAGTCAAGACCGATCTCACCAATGGCGACGATCTTCTTCTCTCCGGCCTTCTCTTTTATCCAGTCCATATCCGCTTCCGTAAGCTCTGCGGTCTCGTTTGGATGAACACCCAATGCTCCGTAGAAAAACGGATACTGCTTTGCCAGATTGAGGGTCGTTTTACAGGATGTCATGCTGGCTCCCACATTCACGACAGCCCCGATGCCGTTCTCTCTGAGAGATCCGATCAGCTCCTCCCTGTCCGCATCAAAGGCCTCGTCATCGTAGTGGGCATGGGTATCAAAAATGTAACACATAAAGTATTTCTCCCAACATATATAAAATCATGAGATGCGCCGGATAAAACATATAAAACATCCGGCCATCGTCCTTTCCTTTCTCTCCATTGTAATGGTTGATAAAGAAAAATGCAATCCATGCCGCAATCCCCATGAAATTTTTATAGTCTGCAAAAAGGATCAGGCATCCAAAAAACATCCGTTCAGGAGGTCGGTGCCGGAACAGATAAAGGCTCAGGATCAAAAGGATCCCGCCGGCCCCGTAATCTGTTTTTAATCCCTCTGCCGCTGCCATAAAACAGCATACCCCGACCAGAGCAGGCAGCCGGTTTTTTTGAGCTTCAAAGCGTTCCAGACAAATCAGAGCTCCAAGACCCAGAAGTAAGGTAAATACGGTATTCTGGGCTCCGGGATCCCATATTTTTCCTGATACCGCCAGATCAAAGGGAAACTCTGAAAGGATCGCCAGCAAAAGCAGTCTCCGGGCATATTTTCTTCTGCTTTTTGTGTGCAGAAACCCTTCTGCAAGAAAGAAGCAATAGAGCGGAAAAGCCATACGCCCCACAAGGCGCATGGCTATATCCAATATCTGCACAGACGGCAGATTCAAATATTGGTTTTTCTCAAGAAGTACAACTGCAGCATGATCGATAAGCATAAACAGGGCGGCTGCCCGTTTTAGCTGCGAAAGAGAAAAACGTTCCGGCATTTTAGCAGACCTCAGAGCCCGGCTTGATGTCCTTCTCCGGAGTCATAAGTGCCAGATTTCCTTCGTTATCCTCCGCACATAAGATCATGCCCTCAGAAAGGATCCCTGCAAGCTTCGCCGGCTTTAAGTTGGTTACAACCATAACCTTCTTTCCGACCATCTGATCCGGCTTGTACCATGCC
>USQV01000303.1 GCA_900556965.1 uncultured Clostridium sp. | reverse complement strand
CAGGTACACCCCCATACGGGATGTTCCTGCATTTTCTGTTTTAGAATTTACTGTAGCATCCAGCACAAAAAAGGCGCCGCTGCAGGCATTGGAACGCAAAACTGTTTCCAGAGAGCCATATAGTGAATCCTCCAGATCAAGGATCAGCTGCGGGTCATCATTGGCATCTTGAAATGCTTTTCCGTGCTGAATCAGAACCTGCTCCATCGTCCGGGTGATCTCCTCGGAAAGGCTGATGCTCCTTGCCGTCAGGATATCTATCTGCTTCGTCATTGCCGAAACCGTATTCTGATGCTGCACAGTCAGCGCTTCTCCGAGATTTCGTTCGGAACCCGGCATGGCACCTGCCGTATTGATCAGAACTACAGCCGCAGCAAATACGATCAGCACCACACAGACAAAATACAGGGTCAGCTTACGCTGCATGGATACTCCGACCTCATTCCAGTGACGCAGCGAATAACTGATCTTGTGGAATAAGCGACCCATTACGTCACCGCCTTTCTGATTCTTTCATTACGGCTGATAATCCCGCCTGAAATTTTCAAGTGTCGCCTTTACAAGCTCCTCCGGCGACTGCTCCGGATCCTCCGCAAAGGATCGGCGTGCGATCTGAAGCTTCTGACGTACCATATCCTCAAATCTGGTCTCCAGATCCAGATAAGCATCATACTGCGGCGCCGTGTAGAACGTGTATTCTCCCTGAGTCTTCATATAGGCCTCATACAAGGACTGGTACATCGGATTCTGAAGTCCGCTTATCGCATCCGGAAGATAGGTTTCAAAGGACTCCTTTTTAACCGGCATATATCCCAGTTGGGTAACAAATTCCACATTCCGCTCCGGATCTGTCAGCCATTTTAAGAAGGTCATACATGCCTTCTCCCTATCCGGATCCGATTTTACCGTACAGATCCCGGCTCCCCGCTGCATCACCAGCTTTTCTCCTTTTTCAAAAACCGGGCACGGCATGGAAATAATGTTTACCTTTTCTGTGGTATTGTCTGCGTAAGTGACGGTATTGGAATAATATAAAACGCTGGCTGAGGAGGCCACCGACACGATGGAATCTCCTGTGCGAAGCGGCTCCGTCGCATAACCGCCCTGAAGCCAGACACCGCCTCGAATAGCTGCATCGGCATAGGGAGCCCAAACTCGATCAAAGGCCGGCCCGAAAGCAAGTGCGGTACCATCTTCGGTAAAGAACCGCTCTCCCAACGATTCCACTCCCACCTGAAAATAATTAAAGTGATAATCATGGACGAAGAATGGCTTTCCGTCTCCCGGGATATCCGGCGTCTGTTCATCCGTCCATTCCGTATAATCCTTTGCCAGACGGAAAACTCCTTCCCATGTCTCCAGATCGGCAAGTGTGGCACCGCTCTCCTTTGCATAACGGTCAAAGGCCGTCTCATTTACGAACATGATCTCCGTCGATTTTGCCACCGGCAGGATCAGCTGCCTGCCGTTTATCTGTCCCTCTGTAAGGAAAGGAGATACAAAACCGCTTAATTCCTCCTCCGTAAAATAATCGTTATAATCGACTAATACGGTTTCATCCGGCATAGCAAGGACTGTCTTCGGATAGGAAACAAACATATCCGGCAGCTCCTCTGCCCCGGGATCGCCAAAGGCCGACGAAAGGACATTTTCATGGATCGTATTGGTATTGCTGACACTTCCTACCTGTACCTGAATATTTTTTTCTTTTCCGACTGTTTCATTAAAGTGTGCGATCATATCATTGAGTGGTGATTCTGCCTGACCTCCGTATACATGCCAGATCGTAACGGTAACCGGCTCTTTTGCTGTCAGCTTACCGCATCCGGTCGTGCTCATGACCGCTGCCAGCCCGAACAGGCTGTATCGCAACAGACTGCTGATTCTCTTTTTCAAACTCATGAGATCCCCTCCTGTTGATATTATCCTTATTTCATCTCTCGCTGATATAAGCATAAAACTATTTTTATTATACCTTTTTTTTCAGATTACGTATAGACTTAACCGGGAATTTCATCAAAGATTGTTAAGAATTGGGCGAAAGCGTAAAGCGGACATTCGCAATCCGCTTCGCTACTTGCTCATGAACGCAGTCGCT
>USQV01000302.1 GCA_900556965.1 uncultured Clostridium sp. | reverse complement strand
AAAGGCTTTTCTGGTCTTTACGGAAGCTATGCCCAAAAGGGCGGAAAAGCCAGTATGCTGCGTCTTCGCATGACTGCCGGACGTGTGACAAAGGAGAAATTTCTTTTCGTATCCGACATGATCCGCAAGCATAACGTGACCCGCATGCATTTTACGACCTGCGAATCCATCCAGCTCCATGACCTGCAGACAGATGCAGTATGTGATATTATGGAAGGTGGTCTTTCGCACAATATTGTCACGATGGGAGGCGGCGGTGATTTCCCCCGCAATATCATGTGCTCTCCTCTCTCCGGTGTGACACGCAATGAATATTTCGATGTTATGCCCTATGCCGAGGCAGCCGGAGAATATCTGATGAACTTTATAAAAGCAGAAAAGATGCCGCGAAAGCTGAAGGTCTGCTTTTCAAACACCCCGGAAAATATCCCCCACGCTACCTTCCGTGATCTTGGCTTTGCCGCAAGGATGGATGGCACGTTTGATGTTTATAGTGCCGGAGGTCTCGGAAACAATCCGCGTTTCGGTGTCAAAGTAGCGGAGGCAGTAAGTCCGGAAAAAATCCTCTACTACATCAAGGCCATGTGGCTCACCTTCCGTGCCTACGGAAACTATGAAAACCGCGGAAAGGCCCGCACCCGCTACATGCAGGAGGCACTGGGCGGCGCAGAAAACTACAAAAAGGCTTTTCTCTTAAAGCTTGATGAGGTATTCGCTTCCGGTGAAGCTCTCGATCTCACCGTAACTGATTCCTCGATCAAAAAAGAGGGAAACGGTTCCGAAGCTTCCGGTTCCCGCATCCTGCCGCAAAAGCAGGAGGGACTTTACACTGTGGCCTGGCATCCTATCGGCGGACAGCCAAAGCCAAAAACCTTCTGTGATCTATGTGATATTCTTAAAGATATCGAAGGAGCTGAGATCCGGCTTGCACCGGATGAAACAGCTTACATCATTAACCTTACCGGAGATGAGGCAATCAGAGTCTTAACGGCAACGAAAGACGGGGCATCCACGCTCTTTGAAACCTCTGTAAGCTGTATCGGCGGCAGCGTCTGTCAGATCGGACTTCGCGATTCTCAGGCTCTTTTAGCAGCCTGTATCAAGGCTGTCCGCAAAGCAGGGATTCCCGATGGCGCTCTCCCGCAGATCCATATCTCCGGCTGCCCCTCCTCCTGCGGTACCCACCAGACCGGTATCATGGGCTTTCGAGGCGGCGTAAAGATGCTGGAGCAAAAGCCGGAGCCGGCATTCGTTCTCTATATAAACGGAAATGAACGACAGGGTGAAGAACGTATGGGACAGGAGGTGGGAACCATCTTAGAATCCCGGATCCCGGAATTTCTTGTAGAACTGGGTCGGGCTGTTTCCCAAAGCGGGGTAGACTTCCTCGAATGGTTTGCCGCTGATCCGGAGGCGGTTACCCGTATCGCCGCTCCCTACATAAGCTAATGATACTTCGGTTAAAAAAGGGCCGCAAAACGTATCGGTTTACCCGTATCGCTTTGCCGCCCTTTTTATTAACAGGGAATTTTACACTTCCCAATCGGAATCCAAAAAGCCCTCTCCGTAGACCTCTTTTGCCTCCGATACGATCACGAAAGCACTCTCATCGTTCTGATATACGATCTTTTTCGCTTTGTAGAATTGTTTCCTGTCAATTACGCAGATCAAAGTTTCTCCATCGACCTTCGCGTAAGCCCCCCGGCTTTTAAAAAATGTGCAGCCTCTCCCGAGATGCTCCATCAGTTCTTCCGCGATCTCCTCGACCTTTGGTGACATAACCGTGATCATCGTGCTCTTATTCAGACCATAGAGAATCACATCGATCACATAAGTAGAAACGACCATATTGATCAGACCATAAAGTCCGGACTCAATATTTCCGAATACGATCATGGAAGCACCGATGATGACCATATCTGTCAGCATTACCGCCGTACCGGTCTGCATGTGGGGACGGAATTTCTGTAAAAGCTTCGCTGCGATATCACCGCCGCCTGTGGTGGAGCCGCGCATAAATACGACAGCAAGGCTGGCACCCACCAGCACACCGCCGAATATACAGGAGACCATCTTATCTCCTGTATATATCGGCACATAGGG
>USQV01000301.1 GCA_900556965.1 uncultured Clostridium sp. | reverse complement strand
CTACCCGATGGTGGAACCGGAATTTTGGGATGATGACCAGACCGGTATGGTCAACGACACGTTCGATTCTCCGGTCGTTAACTTTAAAAACCTGAATGTACTGACGGATTATTTTCAGAGACCGGAGCTTTTGGCGGCAGACGGCACGGTGCGCCATATCATCCTCTCGGAGGAGGGCTTTACCTCAGATAGTATTTCAAGGGGAAAGGTCTATGATATTCAGGCAGCGGCCTTTGCCTATGCGTATTACCTTGTAGACAGCAATCCTTATATCGATGCCTTTATCCTGAACCGTCAGGTCGATTCGATCGGCGAGGTGAATACCTCCTGCTCCTTTGGTCTGTGGACGGTCGATATGGAGAGGCCTGATAAGGTCATTGCGGTGATGCCGAAGAATATCCATCAGGTATTTAAGTATATCGATACGAAAAAATCCCTGAAATACACGGAATTTGCGAAGTCCATTATCGGGATCTCAAACTGGAGTGAGGTGATCCCGGGATTTAAGCTGGAGCAGTAAAGAAAAAGGTTAAAACAGCTCCAAATGGCCATTTCTTTGACAAAACATTGACAAATAATTTTATGTATTCTATAATCGGGCCAACAGCAGCAATGCTGACACCATGAAACCGTACATAATACAGGAAGTGTTTTAGGAGGATGATAGTATGGCCAGACCGAAAAAGAATGTTCTTGTGAATACAAAGTCAAAGGCAGCGGAAAAAAAGCCGGAAGCAGAAAATAAGCTGACAGAAGAAACAAAGCCGGTTGAAAAAACAATGTCGGAAGCAGAAACAAAGCCGGAAGCTAAGGAGGCAACAGCAAAAGTTACGGCCCCGGAGGAAAAAACAACAGCCAGAAAGACAACGGCAAAGAAGCCGTCTGTAAAAAAGGCTGCGGAACCGGTCAGCACCGTTTACGTGCAGTATCTCGGAAAGGAATATTCCGATAAGAAGCTTCTTGAGCTTGCGAAGGCTTCTTACCTCGCTCTTGGAAACAAGGAAGAAGATATCAAGACACTGGATATTTATGTTAAGCCGGAGGAGAATACAGCATACTATGCGGTAAACGGCGTAGGCTCAGATGAATACAAAATCGAGCTTTAATTCAAAGAAAAAAACAGCGGTATCACCACTCAGAGGGCGGACCGCTGTTTTTTATGCATCAGTTATATAAAACGGCACTAACGTGCCAAGGCACCGCTGCCATTGTACTTGCGATTTCGTTTTACACCGCTTATAATATAAAAATGGGATGATAATCCCACGATATGCGAATATTGGATAGGATTATAGAAAAAACTGTGTGCAGCGCAGGATACAGGAGGAATTTGGAATGTATTACGACGGGAAAATATGGGTAGCGTCAGCAGAAGATAAGAAGATCAGTATTCTTCCGGGTATGGCGAATCGTCATGGTCTGATCGCAGGCGCGACGGGAACCGGAAAGACGATAACGCTTAAGGTCATGGCAGAATCCTTCAGTGACTGCGGTGTGCCGGTATTTCTCGCAGATGTCAAGGGAGATCTGGCAGGAAGCTGTGAGCCCGGCATCGATACCGAGGATATGAAAAACAGGATCCAAAGCTTTGGTCTTTCCCAGACCGGATTCCGATATCAGTCATATCCGGTATGCTTTTGGGACATTCTCGGAAAGTCAGGGATCCCTCTCAGAACGACGATCAGTGACATGGGCCCGACACTTTTGGCGCGTCTGATGGATCTGAATCCGACCCAGTCCGATATTTTGCGGATCGTATTTAAGATCGCGGATGATAACGGACTGCTCCTTATCGATACGAAGGATCTTCGTTCCATGCTCCAGCACGTATATGAAAACTCAAAGGAATATTCTGCTGAGTACGGAAATATGGCAAAGCAGAGTATCGGCGCGATTACCCGGGCAGTTGTTGCCCTTGAGGATGCCGGCGGTGACGTGTTCTTTGGAGAACCGGCATTAAACATCAGGGACTGGTTCTGCACAGACAGAAACGGAAAGGGAATGATCAATCTTTTGGATTGCAGAAGCCTGATCAATACTCCGATGATCTATTCGACCTTCCTGCTGTGGATGATGTCAGAGCTCTTTGAGACCCTGCCGGAGTGCGGGGATAT
>USQV01000300.1 GCA_900556965.1 uncultured Clostridium sp. | reverse complement strand
CTGCAATCCGGGATTTATCATGAATGTATTTGCCATGTTAAAGGAACTGGAAGATCCCACAGAAGAGGATATCCTGGAGTATCTTTCCGGAAATCTGTGCCGTTGCTCGGGATTTGTGGGACAGACCAGAAGTATTCTGAAATTTCTCGACTATAAAAAAGGACAGGAGGAAGGAAAATGAAATACGTAAACAAGCCGGTGCCAAAAACAGATGCAATGTCGCTGGTAACCGGAAAACCGGTCTATACCGATGATCTTGCACCTTCTGACTGCCTGATCGTCAAGATCTTAAGAAGTCCTCATGCCAATGCCTGGGTGGAAGAGATCAAGACAGATGCTGCAAAGAAGATCGAGGGGATTGCCTGTGTTCTGACCTATGAGGATGTTTCCCACAAAAGATTTACTCTGGCCGGGCAGACAGCGCCTGAGATCAGTCCATGGGATCGTTATATCATAGATAAACATGTGCGTTTTGTAGGGGATCCGGTTGCCATCGTAGCCGGTGAGACAGAAGAGGCAGTAGATAAAGCCCTGAAACGCATTAAGGTAAAATATCGTGTGGAGGAAGCGGTTCTGGATATCCACACAGCCAAGGATAATCCCATTCTGGTGCACCCGGAGGATGACTGGTATATGCCGATCCCGGCCGGCGGAGATAATAAGCGTAATCTCTGTTCCTCCAATGTAGAAGAAGTGGGTGATGTGGATGCCATGCTGGAAAAATGTGCGTATACAGTAGACCAGGTTTACCACACAAAGGCAAATCAGCAGACCATGATGGAGACCTTCCGTACCTACTGTTATATGGACCATTTTCAGAGACTGACGGTGGTTTCTTCCACCCAGATCCCGTTCCATATCCGAAGGATCGTAGGAAATGCGCTGAACATTCCGTCTTCCAAAGTTCGTGTGATCAAGCCTCGTATCGGCGGGGGCTTTGGTGCAAAACAGTCTTCTGTCAGTGAGGTTTTCCCGGCACTGGTAACATGGGTTACCGGGCGTCCGTCCAAGATCGTTTTTTCCAGAAAGGAATCCATGATCGCGTCTTCTCCGCGTCATGAGATGGAAGTCCATATCCGTATGGGTGCGGACGAAAATGGTATCGTAAAGGCCATCGATCTTTATACCCTTTCCAATACCGGCGCCTATGGAGAACATGGACCCACAACGGTCGGACTTTCCGGACATAAATCTATTGCGCTGTACCGTCACACAGAAGCGTACCGTTTTGCTTATGATGTGGTTTATACCAATATGCAGGCGGCAGGCGCTTACCGTGGCTATGGTGCCACACAGGGTATTTTTGCCGTGGAGTCTGCGGCTGATGAGTTGGCTCATAAGATGGGTATGGACCCGGTAAAATTCCGTGAGCTGAACATGCCGATGGAAGGAGAAGCACTTCCGGGATATCCGGATGTACCGATTAACGGCAGCTGTACCATGGATAAATGTCTTGCCCGTGCAAAAGAAATGATCGGCTGGGATGAAAAATATCCGTTCCGTGATATGGGCAACGGAAAAGTACGTGGTGTCGGTATCGCCATGGCTATGCAGGGATCTTCCATTGCGGGGATCGATGTTGGCGGAGCAGATATCAAATTAAATGAGGATGGTTCCTATACACTGGCTCTTGGCTGTTCCGATATGGGAACCGGATGCGATACGATCCTTGCACAGATGGCAGCAGACTGTCTGGATACTGATATGAAAAATATCGTGGTGTTCAGTGTGGATACGGATATTTCTCCTTATGATTCCGGTTCTTATGCATCTTCCACAACTTATGCCACCGGAAATGCGGTGATCCAGGCCTGCGGAGAGCTCAGGAAGAGAATCCACGCTTTTGGTGCACAGATGCTTGGTGTATCTGAGGAAGAATCTGATTTTGACGGAGAAAAAGTCCGCACAGAAGATGGAAAAGAGGTAACGCTGCAGCAGATCGCGGGAAAAGCGACCTGTGGAGTCTGCAGTGAGCTTCAGGTTGTAAAAGAATATTCTTCTCCGATCTCTCCGCCACCGTTTATGGCAGGAGCTGCCGAGGTGGAGATCGACAAAGAGACCGGACAGATTGACGTTATTGACTATGTAGGTGTGATCGACTGTGGAACCCCGATCAAT
>USQV01000299.1 GCA_900556965.1 uncultured Clostridium sp. | reverse complement strand
TTATCTGTACCGGACATGCCCTTTTCATATCCGCTGATTGCCGTAACTGCCATTTCCCTGGGCGTTACACTTCAATTTAGCATTATAACATACTGTATTTAGAAATGCCAGCACTATTTTCGCATTTTAATGGACATACTGAATTGTTTTCTTCATTTCTGCCGCTTCGGATTCACCGATCAGAAGTCTTACCAGCTCAAGTCCCAGATCCAGTGACCAGCCCACACCGCAGGCCGTCGTGATCAGGCGGTCGGTAACGACTCCCTCTCCGGTACAAGACGCACCGTCCATGCGATCCTCAAAGCCCGGATAGCAGGTTGCCTTATGACCTTTTACCAATCCGAGCCCACCAAGAACACTCGGAGCCGCACAGATCGCAGCGATCCGTTTTCCGGAAGCCGCATGGGCAACAAGCATGTCCGCCAGTCCCTTATGTGCTCTAAGATGATCGGTTCCCGGAAGTCCTCCCGGCAGGAAAAGCACATCTGCGTCATCTGTGATTTCCTCAAATGATCGATCCGCCGTGATCTTAAAGCCATGGGCGCCGACGATCTCTTTTCGTCCCATGACGGATACAAGGCTCACCTCCATACCTGCTCTAACCAGAACATCGCAGACAGCAAGGCACTCGACTTCTTCCATTCCGTCTGCCACAAACGCATATACTTTCTTCATATAGATCACCCTCCTGCCTAATTATTATTATCTTCTTCTGAATATGGATGGAATTCTCCATTCAGATAGTATCCGGAGCCCGGTCCTCCCTCAGTGCGGTTCACCATTCCGGCTTCTCCCGACGCTGACGTATAAAAAGATTCTGAAGCCCTTTGCTCTGTTGGATTTTCTGTCGTGTATCCCGGAGTATTTTCTGTGGTATTTCCTGCCGTTTCCCCATAAAAGTCGGTTTCCGGGTATCCGAATCCTCTGAGATTTCCGGAATACGGCCTTCTTAACACCGCATAAAGCTCTGCATTGATCGCGTCGAAGTACGGCTGAACAAAGATCGTTCCGATACAGCAGGCAAGCACACCAAGGATCGCCCAGCCCAGTAGGGAAACATCTAGAACGAAGGTATCCATCTTCTGTCCGTCCATCATCTGCATAGAAAGACGGAGCACCTCCATCGGCTTCATATCCGGATTTTCGGCCAGGATATACGAAACCATGCGGAATGCATACGCCAGATAGATGCCGGGGATCACACAGCAGATCGTTCCGATCGCTATGAACAGGTTTTGAAGGAATCTGGTGAGGACGATGTTCAGATAATTATGGGAAAAGCCCCACATTACCCGGCCCACGCCTGCCGACTGTCCTGCCAGACGGCTTTCCAGATAGAATCGGTTTTTACCCACCTCTATTACAGGAGCAACGAAAACGGCGAGGATCAGTCCGACGATCACCGCGACGATCACGATTCCGGTAAACACCCCTAATAAAAGTCCGCTCCACTTCATCCCGCTGAAGTTTCCGCTTATCGGCATGCTGTCTAAAATGCCGCCGACATTATTGACAACATCCCCGGAAAGGACTCCGCCCATCCCCTCCATAGGCTCCGGAAGCACCATTTCGGACTGTGCAGATGAATTGCTGCTTCCCATGACATTTTGTAAGCTTGATCCGTTCGTGCTGACGATGGAAAAAATAAGGCTTACAAGAAACGCAGCCCAGTAATACTTTTTCAGATTGATCATTGCCTTTGCTTTTAACTCTGCCCGTGTCCACATACTTCATTTCCTCCTTTTCGTTTTTTTCAGTTTATCATACTTTCATCAAAATAAATATTACTTTTTTCTTATAATATGCTATACTCGAGCTGATCCGAAAAATATCCGCAAAGGAGTGTCCATATACATGGAAATCGAACGCAAATTTTTGATCGAACAGCCGCCTGAAAATTATACTTCTTTTCCCTATCACATGATCGAACAGGCGTACCTATGCACAGATCCTGTCATCCGGATCCGCAGGGAGGATGATGATTACTATCTGACCTATAAGTCAAAAGGGGTATTGTCTAAGGAAGAATACAATCTTCCCCTTACAAAAAGCGCCTACGAGCACCTGCTTCAAAAGGCAGATGGAAATATCCTTCGGAAAAAGCGCTACCTTCTCCCCCTTGAAAACCAC
>USQV01000298.1 GCA_900556965.1 uncultured Clostridium sp. | reverse complement strand
GTCATTTTCCGCCTTTGCGGGAAATCCGTATTTTATCGATCCGGACACCCTCGTAAAAGAGGGGCTTCTGACGCAGGAGGAGATCAATGCCTGCTATTGGGGAGATAATGAGACACAGGTGGCGTATGATACTGTATTCTGGTATCGCTTCCCGCTTCTGAGAAAGGCGTATGAGAGAAGCGGACACCGCCGGGAGGAGGCGTATAAGAGCTTCTGTATAGAAAACAGGCACTGGCTCGATGATTATGCCCTGTATATGGCGTTGAAGTTTTGCTTTGAAAATAAGGAGTGGCTTGCATGGCCGGAGGAGATCCGCTTCAGAAAAAAGGAAGCCGTGGAGCGGTATCGGGAAGAATTGAAGGATGATATTGAATTTTGGGAGTTCCTTCAGTATAAATTCTATGAGCAGTGGAGAAAGGTAAGGGCCTATGCGAATGAAAACGGGATCTCTGTTATCGGCGATATCCCGATCTATGTGGCGTTAGACAGTGCAGACGTCTGGACACATCCCAAGCTGTTCCTTTTAGATGAAGAAAATTATACACCGATCAAAGTAGCCGGAGTTCCGCCGGACGCATTTTCGGAAACAGGACAGCTATGGGGAAATCCGTTGTACCGGTGGGAGGTTCAGGAAAAGACCGGCTTTGCATGGTGGAAAGAAAGAATGAAGGCATCTGCCGGACTCTATGATGTTGTCCGCATCGACCACTTTATCGGCGTTGTCCAGTATTATGCGATCCCGGGAGGTGCTGAGGACGGAAAGGTCGGAGAATGGTTAAAGGGCCCCGGAAAGAAGCTGACCGATGCGATCGGCTCTGTGATCGGAGATACAAAGATCATTGCCGAGGATCTGGGAATCTGTGTGCCGGAGGTCAAAGCGCTCCTTGAGGAAACGGGATATCCGGGAATGAAGATCATCGAATTTGCCTTCAGCGGAGACCGCTTCAATGAACATCTTCCCCACATGTATTCCCCGAATTCCGTAGTTTACGGAGGAACACATGACAATGAAACGCTGACCGGATATTTTAAGCCGGAGGCGCGTCAGTGGTGGGAGCTTCAGTACATCGCGGATTACATGGGAGTAGCCCATCAGACCGAGGTTGTAGATAAGGTGATGCGTACCGCCTATGAGTCTGTCGCCAGCGTTGTGATCTTTCAGGCACAGGATGTTTTGAAGCTGGATAACTGGGCAAGGATGAATACCCCGGGAACCGTCGGAAACAACTGGAGATGGAGAATGCGCCCGGGTGAATTAAACAAGGGACATGCGGATCATTTGGCGTGGCTTGTGGATACATTCGGAAGATTTTAACCGAATCAAACAGGCAGCAAAGGGGATTGCGGATATCCACTTTACAGAGCTTATTTTCAGGTGAATTTCAGGCGAAAATTCAGGTGTATTTCAAGCGAAAATTCAATTGACATGATGGTAAAAATATGATATTGTTATAGCAATTCCGATGCATTATTGAACTCACATGCAATTCCGTAAGTCATTTGCACGTTAAATGAATTTACCCGGCATGTGAGTTTTTCTTGAATAAAGGTCCAACAGAAATGTCAGGGGTTTATTGAGACGACAATGCGGAAAAATAATTTTAGGGAGGTACCAAAATGAATAACGGTACAGTTAAGTGGTTCAACTCTGAAAAGGGTTACGGATTTATTTCCAATGACAACGGCGGCGATGACGTATTCGTACATTTCTCCGCAATCGTAGGAGACGGCTTCAAGACTCTTGAAGAGGGCCAGAAGGTTACTTTCGATACCGAGCAGGATCCGAAGAACAGCAAGAAGCTTCGTGCAGTAAACGTAGTTAAGCTTTAATTCTTAACAGAGACAAGAGAGAGGCCGCCGCTCTGGTATATACCGGGGAGGCGGTTCTTTTTGCGGACACATTCCCAGCAGATCCTCTTAAAATAGCCGTTATTGTGCAATTACGAACGTCGCATCTCTTGGCAAGCTGTTCTTGTGTCAAATCTTTCGCACACATCAGGTCAATGATCGTTGCTTTATTTGCTTTCATCGCGATACCTCCATAAACAGAAAAAAGCCGGATGATATACACCCGGCTCAATCCGCTTCGCTACGCGGCTCTACACCGAATAACTGCTCCGCAGTTTATCAGA
>USQV01000297.1 GCA_900556965.1 uncultured Clostridium sp. | reverse complement strand
CTGGTGCGTAAGCGTATCACTGCAGTTACTGTTTAGCTGATGTACGAGTGATATTTGGCACCGGCGGTAATTGTAAGAAATGGATGGTCCTCTGCTGCAGGAGAATGCATTAAGAACATCTGGATATTATAAGGAGGTTCATTATGAACGATATTATTAAAAGCATTGAAGAAGCTCAGTTAAAATCTGATATTACACCATTTTCTGTTGGCGATACAATCAAAGTATATGCTAAGGTAAAAGAAGGCAACAGAGAAAGAACACAGGTTTTCGAAGGAACTGTTATTAAGAGACAGAATGGCGGCGTAAGAGAAACTTTCACCGTTAGAAAGAACTCCAATGGTATCGGCGTTGAAAAGACATGGCCGCTTCATTCTCCGTCTGTTGAGAATATCGAAGTTGTCAGAAAAGGTAAAGTACGCCGTGCAAGACTGAACTACTTAAGAACAAGAGTAGGTAAGGCTGCTAAGGTTAAAGAGTTAGTTAAATAATAATTTTAACCGACGGATCAAGGGACAATGAAAATTGTCCCTTTTTTTCACTCTATAATTCCCGCATATTATTCCCCGGAGGTGGTTCTAGTGGAATTCCGTCAGGAATCAGAGACAAAAAAGCTGCATGCAGCCGTCCACTGGATCGTTGATATCGTTGTCACGATCGCAATGGCCTGCTATCTGGTATATGGATTCGGCGGACGTATTGAGGTGAACGGAAGCTCAATGAAGCCGGTACTGGAATCCGGAGATGTTATCCTCATCAATCGGCTTGCCTATGACCTAGGAAAGCCGAAGCGTTTTGATATCGCCTTGTTTTCCCGGGATGGCTCCGGGACGAATCTGAAGCGGATCATCGGTCTTCCCGGAGAGACTGTCCAGATCAAAGACAACCGGATCTACATTAACGGCAGTCTGCTGGAAACCACAAGTGAGCTTTCTTATGTGACGATTGCGGGGATCGCGGAGTTTCCTGTTGAGCTTGGAGACGATGAATATTTTCTTCTCGGTGATAACAGGGAATCCAGCGAGGACAGCCGCTTTCCGGGTATAGGAAGTGTAAACCGCAGCCGCATGATCGGAAAGGCATGGCTGAGATTACAGCCCTTCTCCCGTTTTGGGCGTATTACAATCCCAGGAGGAAATGAATGAATATCCAATGGTATCCAGGGCACATGACAAAGGCAAAACGTGCCATGAAGGAAGATATAAAACTGATCGATCTGATCATAGAGCTCGTCGACTCCAGAGCGCCGCTCTCAAGCCGGAATCCGGATATTGATGAGCTGGGCAAAGGAAAGGGCCGTGTGATCCTTTTAAACAAAGCAGACCTTGCTTCTGAAGCAGGAAATGCAGCCTGGACGTCCTATTTTGAGTCGAAGGGCTTTCAGGTCATGAAGATCGATGCAAGACAGAAAACAAGCTTAAAGCAGATCCACCAGTGTATTCAGGAAGCCTGCCGTGAAAAAATCGAACGTGATCGAAAACGCGGTATCTTAAACCGCCCGATCCGTGCCATGGTCGTCGGTATCCCCAATGTCGGAAAATCCACCTTTATTAACAGCTTTGCGGGAAAGGCTGCCGCCAAGACCGGAAACAAACCGGGAGTTACAAAGGGAAATCAATGGATTCGTCTTAATAAGCAGGTAGAGCTCCTCGACACGCCGGGTATCCTTTGGCCCAAATTTGAAGATCAGGCTGTTGGGCTTCGTCTTGCCTTTCTCGGCTCCATCAATGATGAGATCCTCGATAAGGACGAGCTTGCCTCGGAATTAGCTGCATTTCTTTCCGGAGCCTGTCCGGGTCTCCTGACCGAGCGTTATGGGATCACCGATGAAAATAAGCCTCCCTATGAGCTTTTAGGAGATATTGCAGCAGCCCGCTCCTGTCTTACTAAGGGCGGTGCGCCAGACCTTTCCAGAGCCTCAAAGCTTCTTATCGATGATTTCAGAAGCGGAAAGCTTGGCAGGATCACTCTGGAGTATCCGGAAGCATCCGGAAACAGGGAGGAGAAGGAATAATATGGCACGAGCATTGACCGGAGAACGTCTGGAAAAAGAGCTTCTCAGATTAGAAGCAATGAAGGAATATGAATATCGATATCAGGACTATGCCTTGATCTGCGGGATCGACGAGGCCGGGAGG
>USQV01000296.1 GCA_900556965.1 uncultured Clostridium sp. | reverse complement strand
GTGTATGGGGTGCCATGACTGCTGAGCTGTGCTTCCGCGGCATCGTATTCCTGATCCGTCTGATGAGGGGACGGTGGCTCCATATTACCAGAAGCATCCTGTCCCCCGATGTTTAACCCTCAAGCGGATATTCGCAATCCGCTTCGCTACTTACTTGATTCGGTTAAGATCCTGTCACTTTAAGGTTCTGCCATTCCCGCCCTCTGCGTATGCGGCATATACATGCGTAGAGGCAAAGTCGGAATGTCCCATCATGGCCTGAACTGCCTTCATATCCGCTCCGCTGCCGATCAAATGTGCCGCAAAGGAATGGCGGAGCGTATATGGGGTAATATCTTCTTCGATCCCGGCCTTCTCCCCATAATATTTCAGATTTTTCCAAAAGCCCTGCCGGCTCATGGAAGCTCCGCTGCAGTTGACAAACAGCCATGAGGATTCCTTTTCTTTTAATAACTCTCCCCTGGCCTCCTGCAGATAATTCTCAAGAGCCTCTGCAACCGGACGGCCAAAGGGGATCGTCCGTTCTTTACGTTCATCCCGACATCGGATAAATCCGATAGGTAAGTTGATGTCCTCCAGCTTCAGCTGTATCAGCTCGGATACGCGGATCCCCGTTGCACAGAGCAGCTCCAGCATGGCCTTGTCGCGCACTTCTCTGGCTGTTGCTCCCGACGGCTGCTCCAAAAGCCGTTTCACCTGCTCTACAGAAAGGATAACCGGAGCTTTTCGATCGATCTTAGGTGCATGGAGCATTTCTGCCGGATCGCGTTTTATCCTTCCCATACGAAATTCATAGCCGAAAAAGGCTTTCATGGATGCAAGCGTTCTGGATATGGTCGAAGCTGCTTTTCCGTCCTTCTCTAATTTCAGTATAAACGAATTCAGAGCTGTCTTTGTCACACGCTGCGTTTCCCGGATCCCTAAATCCTCGAGGAAATCTGCCATCTGAAGCAGATCTCTCTGATACGAGACCCGTGTATTACCGGACGCATGCTTTTCACTTTCCAGATAGTCTATAAATTTTCTGATTCTGTCTTTCATTTCCCCCCACTGTATCTCCCTCCTGAAACCTGACTGCGGCAGGCAGCAGATGCGACCTGCTCATATCTCTTGTTTTTCCACTCTTTTCCACATGTGCGTGGTATTTTATCCATTATATCCCCATACTGCCGTAAAATCAAACATAATATCCACAGAGACAAATTTGCCGGTACTTATCGCCTGAGATAAACTACATGTTGACCACCAATGCTACGATCCATGGATTCAGAAAGCTCTCCATCAACGCTCCAACTATTGTTGTGCATAAAAAAAGTGCCGCCAGACTCCATGTAAAGCTCTTTCTTCTTACCGGCATCCACCACGCCAGTATATAAAATTCTCCAAGATAGACCACCGCCTGCGGAAAAACAAAGGACAGAAATTCAAAAAGCCCGAAAATCCCCCGCCGCATCGTCATGGAGGACACCAGAACAGCAGCAAAAAAGCCAAGGACAGCAGAGGCAATAAGAAAACCGAAGTATGCTGCCTTTGTTGCTGAGAGGAGAAGAAGAAAAACGATTTCACGGAGCCGACGCCAAAACACACGGAAAAAAAGCTCCTCAAGATCTAAGCTCTGCAGGATGGACGTCGATATCATACTTCGTTCGAGGTTCAGGAGCTCTCCCTTCATCTCCTCATCCATTCGATTGCAGAATATCGTTCCGGCTATAGATCCGATGAGCAAAAAAATGGACAGCCCGAATCTCAGGCTGTCCTCTCTGTTTCTGAACTGTTTCATGCAGCGCCTCTTGCCGATTCCGTTTCTTCATTATATGAACGGAAGCACTAGCGTATTCCCTCCCGCTGGGCATAGGCTAAAATAGCGGCAACGGTCTTGCTGTCTGTCATTTTTCCTGTGTAGATCAACTCCAGCAGATCTTTTACCTCCCACTCCTCGACATCGATGCTCTCATCTGCATCCAGCTTCTGTCTGGAAGGGATCAGGTCTCTTGCAATAAACACATCGATGGCCTCGTCGCAGAAAGCCACTGTCGTATTTAATGTCATCAGATACTCCAGCTTTTCTGTGCGGAATCCGGTCTCCTCCTCCAGCTCTCTGTAGGCACATTCGATCCTTGGCTCCTGTGGGGCATCCACC
>USQV01000295.1 GCA_900556965.1 uncultured Clostridium sp. | reverse complement strand
TCCCTTTGAGCAGAGAGTACAAAGAGCGATCGAGGTTAATAGTGGCCTTGATGAGAAAAAAGCAAGAAAAATGCTCCACAGAATGGATCGTCAGCACGCCCATTATTACAATTTCTATACGGGCGGAGACTGGGGAAATGCCAATAACTACGATCTTTGCCTTAATACAGCAAGCTATGGCATCGACGGAACTGTAGATTTTATTCTAAAAATGCTTGACATTTGATTTTGAGTTAGAAGATCGGGAATGTAACGGCATACTCTAATGCAGCTGCGTTCGGTGCAGCGTGGGTGTTTTGCGCCAAATAAAAAGTAAGACTGATAAATCGTGGCTTCATCCTACTGCCACAGTTTATCAGTCTTTTTTGTTAATATGCTATAGCAACGTAAAAACGTGCTGCTTATTTCTGGTAGGCGGCACGCTCACCGCCGATATATTTTAAGCGTGTCCTTGCACATACCACATGGGCAGAGCCGATGGCAGAGGTCTTTATGCGGACGGGAACAGCAACAGGGCGCAGGTGCATGCCGATCAGGGTATCACCGATATCGATCCCTGCATGTGCCTGTATTTTTTCAACGGCACACGGATGGGTGAAGCTATTCCAGGCGGCCGTTGAGAAGGAGCCTCCGGCTTTCAGCTGAGGTACTACATTAACCATCTCAAGGCCGTATTTGACTGCGGCTTCTTCCTCAATGATGAGAGCACGGTTTAAGTGTTCACAGCATTGGGCAGCCAGATACAGTCCGTGTTCTCTGGTCACGGAATACAGAGCGTTAAATACAGTCTGTCCCACCTCTTTGCTGGAGTAGCAGCCGATGGCATGGGCAGCGATCTCACTGGAGGAACAGCCGACAACAAGAATCTGTCCTTCTTTCATATTTGCTGTTTCAAGAAGCTCCCAGGCGGCCGAGACAGCCTGCCTGTAGATCAGATCCAGATCCACATCTACTGATTTTGCGATATCCGTTGCACTCATTTTAGTTCTCCTTCGTTATTCAAATGTATAGGTATCCAGAAGCTTGGTCTTCATATGCCAGAGCTCATTTGAAAGATCGACATGAACCTCATGGGGATTTACAAGACGCTTTGTTTCATCCCAGAGGGTATCTTTTTCTTTCCTGCAGTATTCCTGAATATCCATAACCTTTGGTGATTCATATACACATTTTCCGTCTATAAACACCGGAATCAGCAGCTCACGCATAGTATAGGTTCCGGGAGCCAGAAGCGTTTTCTTCCAGGTAGAGATCGGATCAAAGAGGAGAAGCGAGTTGTTTTCGTCGTAGCTTTCTCCTACCAGACAGATCAGATCTGCGATGATCTTGTGGCTTTCTCTGCTGTAAATACGATAGATGGTCTTGTTTCCCGGGTTCGTGATCTTTTCCGCGTTCTCGGACAGCTTGATCTTCGGAATAAATTTTCCTGTATTTTTATCGAGGACAGCAGCAAGCTTATAAACACCGCCGAAGGACGGGCAGTCCTTGGAGGTGATCAGGTTTGTACCTACACCCCATGAATTGATGGTTGCACCCTGGTTCTTAAGGCTGGTAATCAGGTGTTCATCCAGATCATTGGAGGCAGAGATCACTGCATCCGTAAAGCCGGCTTCATCCAGCATTTTCTTTGCCCGCTTTGAGAGGTAGGCGAGGTCTCCGCTGTCCATACGGATACCGTAGAAGGTAAGCGGGATACCGACTTCTCTCATTTCCTTGAAAACTTGGATCGCATGGGGGATACCGGATTTTAAGGTATCATAGGTATCCACCAGAAGGATACATGCGGAGGGATACAGCTTTGCATAGGTACGGAAGGCAGTCAGCTCATCGGAAAAGCTCATGATCCAGCTGTGGGCATGTGTGCCCTTTACCGGAACATCAAACATCTGTCCGCAGAGTACATTGGAGGTCCCGATACAGCCGGCGATCATTGCGGCTCTGGCGCCATAGATTCCGGCGTCCGGGCCTTGAGCACGGCGAAGACCAAATTCCATTACCCCGTCTCCATGTGCTGCATGGATGATACGGGAGGTTTTTGTTGCGATCAGGCTCTGATGGTTGACAATATTTAAAAGGGCCGTTTCTACCAGCTGTGCCTGCATGATCGGTGCAATTACTTTAACAAGAGGTTCTCTCGGGAATACGACAGTT
>USQV01000294.1 GCA_900556965.1 uncultured Clostridium sp. | reverse complement strand
CGGTGTGCTATACAATCTGCTTGCGTGGCTTTTTGTAGCGATCGACTGGTATCCCGCAACACATTCTGCCAGAACTCTTGTTATTGATGAAAACTTCGCCCAGACCTGGTATGTATTCTGGATCCTGCCTCTTGTTTTCATCAGTCTGAATATTTACATAGTGCCCAAATATAAAAGCACCCTGTATGCAGGGCGTATCCTTGCGATCTATATCGTCATGAGTATCGTGCTTCTGTTTCTTCTTGTGCTTTTTTACACTATGTTCCTTCTGATTGCCAGCAGCCTGAACCGCAACGCAAAGCTTCAGCAGGAAAACTATTTTCTGTCCATGCAGCAGACACGATACGAAAATCTCTGCTCCGCCATCGAGGAGACACGCCATGCCCGCCACGATCTCCGCCATCATTTTAACCTTATCTATTCTATGGCGGAAGCCAACGATCTTAAAGGAATACAAGAATATCTGAAGGAAGCCGGAAATCAGATCCCGGACCTGGATATGTGTTTTTGTGAAAACAAGATCATTGACAGCGTGATCGGATATTATTGTGCATTAGCCAAACGAAACAATATCCCCTTCCGGACAAAACTGGTTCTTCCGGAAAAGCTTCCTACCGATGACATTGATCTGTGCCTTGTATTCTCCAACCTGCTCGAAAATGCTCTTGAGGCAAGTCTCAAAGCAGCTCCGGATAAACGCAGGATACTCGTAGAAGCAAGTGTACATGCCGGCTGTATCGTGCTGATCCATGTCGAGAATGCCTTCAACGGAGAGATCAAAAGCAAGGATGGCGTCTTTCTCTCCACAAAAGGGAGTAGAAAAAACCGGAAAAACGGGATTGGGATCCAGTCTGTCCGGCGTATATGCGAAAAATGCGGCGGTGCAAGCACCTTCACTTATACGGAAGATGTCTTCACCGCCCAGGTAATGCTCCGCGGATAATACCTATCCGCGGATTTTTATTCTTTATTTATCTATTTATTATCTTCTGATATCACAGTACCGTCTGCCCTGCGGCTTGAGATGATCTTTTCAACGATGTGAACCAGCTCCGGCATACTTTCTTTCATTGTTTCACGGCTCTCCGGATCCATGTATCCGGCAAAAAGGACACCGAATATCTTCTGATAATTCTTATAGTAGGAATTCGGGATCTTTTCCAGATCAATGATCTCGTTGAGCAGATCGTCTACCGTTGCCGCATAGTTTTCCGCTCTCAGCTCCTTCTTGACATTCCGGTATATAAATTCTCCGAATGCCGGCCATACAGCCTCGGGCTCTGCAAAATACAGCGTCTGCTTCGATGTATTAACCTTGAATTTTACTTCATAGCGGTCATCATCTTCTTCATATTTTACGGCTGCATAATACTCCTTCTCCGGACAATAAACAAAGTGCCAGTCCTCGTCGATAAAGGTCTTTCTCCAGCCCTCCGGGAGCAGGTTTATCTTATCTGCAATCTCCTCCTGATCGGATTCGTCAGCCTTGACCTTCTTTCCCTTTGCACTCTCTGCCTTTATATTGTATTCGCTGTCGGAAAGGCCATCGTAATTTAAATACTTAAACTTCAGGTATTCATTTGTCTTCAGGCTTCCGTCCTCACGAAAATAATATCTGCGTCCGTCGATGTTTCTGGATTCCTCCATATTGAGGATTCCGGAGGGCAAAAACCAGTACCATTTTCCCTCTATTTTTTTCCATTGAAGGGCCGCATTTCCGTTTTCATCGAAAAAGAACCACTTCACTCCGTCTGAATCTGTCAGAGAGCGCCACCCTTCTGCCAGTGCACCGTTCTCCTCAAAGCAGTACATCTGATTTCCGACCTTCTGCCAGCCGGTCTGCATGATGCCGTCGGCGGTAAAATGATACCACTCTCCGTCGATATCCTCCCACGAGCCTTTAGCCATACTCCCGTCAGGTCTCTGATACATCCATAAATCATTATCCGATATCCATCTGCCCTCGGCGCCATAAGCAAAAAACATTGTCTGCGCGGCAAATGCAAGTCCAAAAGCTGCCGCTTGCATCCACTTTTTCATTGATAACACCCTCCTAACCAAACAGACGTCTGATCATTGGAACTATTTTCGTAACTGCTCAGTAGGTCTGCGCACTTGCTGCGCTGACCGTAAGAAAACATAAGCTGGAAGGC
>USQV01000293.1 GCA_900556965.1 uncultured Clostridium sp. | reverse complement strand
GTGATACCCTGCGGAACCGTATTGGACGGAACTACATATACCTTGGTATCTTCTGACAGGCTCTTTGCCTGCTCTGCCGCCAGAATAATATTTTTATTGTTCGGCAAAATGTAAACTGTCTCGGCATGTACTTTTTCGATTGCTTCCAGCATATCCTCCGTACTCGGATTCATCGTTTGTCCGCCCTCGATGATATAGTCAGCGCCGATGCCCTTGAAAATCTCAGAAAGACCTTCTCCGACCGATACGGCGATAAATCCATATTTCTTGCGTGGTTCTTCCTTCTTCTCTTTGGCCTCTTCTTCTGCCTTCTGCTGTGCCGCCAGACGTTCGGAATCTTTGATCAGTTTCTCCTGATGTTCTTCGCGCATATTGTCAATCTTGATGCGGGACAGGGAACCGTAGGTCAGTGCTTTCTGAATCGCCAGACCTGGATCGTTTGTATGAACGTGAATCTTGACAATATCATCATCTGCCACAACTACCAGGGAGTCGCCGATCGTGCTCAGATAATCTTTCAGTTCCTGCTCTGTCGTCTCATCCGCCGGTTTTTCTGCATTGATAATAAATTCCGTACAATAACCAAAACGGATATCCGCTGCCTGCGTGCTTCCGGCGCCTGTTGCTGTTTTTGCCGCTCTATTTCCCGATACAGACGGAGTAACTGCCGCGTCGATATCCACGACTTTTCCTTTTAAGCCCTCAATACAGCCCTTGATAACCTGAATCAGACCCTGTCCGCCAGAATCCACTACGCCTGCCTCTTTCAGAACCGGAAGCATCTCCGGTGTCTGGCTTAAAACATACTCGCCGTACTCCAATACTTTCTCTGAAAATTCAAGTACGTCCTCGGTCTGCGGTGCCAGTTCTGCCGCTTTATCCGCCATTCCCTTGGCAACAGTCAGAATCGTACCTTCCTTCGGCTTCATAACGGCCTTATAAGCTGTCTCCGTCGCACGGTTAAATGCGTCTGAGAGAACACTCGTCGTAATGACATCTACCGTCTTAATCTCTTTCGTAAATCCGCGGAAGAGCTGTGAAAGGATAACGCCGGAATTGCCTCGTGCGCCGCGCAGGGAACCAGAGGAGATCGCTCTCGCTAACGCCTCCATCGTCGGATTTTCAACGGCTGCCACTTCTCTGGCGGCTGACAGAATCGTCATCGTCATGTTCGTACCGGTATCTCCATCTGGAACAGGAAATACGTTCAGCTCATTGATCCATTCCTTGTTGGCCTCCAGGCCCTTTGCTCCAGCCAGAAATGCATTCTTTAACATCCCGGCATCTATATAATTCATGCCCACAGGGTTTGTTCCTCCTTAATCTATCACTCTTACGCCTTCAACATAAATGCTGATTTTCTCAACCTTCATGCCAGTAAACTCTTCTACTTTATATTTTACACTCTCGATCAGGTTGTCCGCAACGGTAGAGATGCTGACGCCGTATGCCACGATTACGTGGAAATCGATGCTGAGTGCATTGTCCTTGATGGCTACGTTGATACCGTGTGTCAGGCTTTCTCTTTTAAGCAGTCTTACCAGACCATCTTTCATACTGACAGCCGCCATGCCAACGATACCGAAGCATTCTACTGCTGTCGTTCCGGCGTACATTGCAATTACTTCCGGATCGATCTGGATCGAACCCATTTTATTGTCGATGCGTCCTTTCATATTGACAGCCTCCGTTTCTTTACTTGTTTTTGTTTGATTCGAATTTTATGCCATGATTTTCAGCCTTTTTTATCCGCATGACTCATGGCTTATGTGTACATTATACCTCATCCTCTTTAAAAAGGAAATAGAAAATAGACATCTGTCGAAAACTTTTTTTATTTTTTTTGGTTTTTCACTTGCATATTTTCCTATTTTCTGCTATTATACCTTTGTTATGGATTTTAATAGGAAGTCCAATGATCGGTTAAGGAGGTGCTACGATGGCTAAGTGTGCAATCTGCGAGAAAGCTGCTCATTTTGGTAATGCAGTGAGTCATTCACATAGAAGATCTAACAAAATGTGGAAAGCTAACGTTAAGTCTGTTAAGGTTAAAACTAATGGCGGAGCTCAGAAGATGTATGTATGTACTTCTTGCTTAAGATCCGGTTTAGTTGAAAGAGCCTAAATCGAGTTTAACTGGCCTCAGGTGTCTGCCTGAGG
>USQV01000292.1 GCA_900556965.1 uncultured Clostridium sp. | reverse complement strand
CAGCCTTCCCTTTCTCTCCATATCTCTTTTTAACCCCTCCATAGCGTCCTCGGTCTGCTTTAGATAAAACATAAACGTTCTTTCCTGTGTTTCCCGATCCGCACAGCCCAGATTCTCTCCAAGAGCCAGCAGGGCATTTTTATCTGCTTCCGCTAACGGCAGCTTTTCTGATATCCTTTCGGTTTCTGCCTTCCATATACCGGGCAGAGAATTTCCGGGCTCCTTCTCTAAACGGCTCACGATCCGCAGAAAAAATTCCGGTATCTCCTTTGAAATTCCGGTACGATCCTTTGCATAGTCTTCTCCGATCTTTTTCATTGCCTGCGGAAGCGTATCATTGGAGTACAATATCTGTCCCTTCATATTCAAGATCATCCTGTGAAACAAAAATAGCAGCTCCATTCTGTCCTTTAAGCCATTTGCCGCCGTAAACCCCGCCGCGATCAGGGAAGCTGCCATGATCAGGATCCCGATGTATTTCATGCTGTCCCCTCCTCATTGATCTTTCCGAGGAAGCATCTGTTCCGGTCATAGATCCCCGTTACCGTGCCGGGATGCGGGAACTTTTTTAAAACAACATATCGCTCAAACATTCCCTCTCCTGCCATCTGTGACAGAACCGGTTTTTTCTCAATATCCTCGATCGTATCCGCATGGGCGGTTGCCAGAATATGGCAGCCGCACTTCATCACTTCCCGCATTGCGGCAAGCTCCTCTCCCGTCCCGATCTCATCCACTGCCAGCACCCGCGGAGCCATGGAACGGATCATCATCGTCATTCCCAGCACCTTGGGGCATCCGTCCATCACATCCGTGCGGCGCCCCAGATCACATTGGGGCGTTCCTCTCCAGCAGGCCCCCAGCTCCGATCGCTCGTCCACAACCGAAACCGGCATTCCGGGAGCCAGCTCATTTCCGTCCGAGATCTGTCGGATCACATCCCGGAGCATGGTCGTCTTTCCCGCTCCGGGCGGAGATAAAAACAGGGTACTGTAAGGTTCTTTACTGACATCGTAAAGCCATGGCAGGAGTCGGTCACTGCACCCTGTCTTTTCGTGGGCCAGCCGGATATTCAGGCAGGAGATATCCTTCATCGTTTTAATATTTTTCCCATCCATCACCACTCTGCCGGCAAGCCCGACACGATGTCCTCCCTCGATCGTTATAAAGCCCTGTCTTATCTCCTCCTCATACGCATAAAGCGAATGTCCGGAAAACATTCCGAGAAGCTCCCTGATCAGCTCTTTGTCTGCATTTGCTCCGCCGATCTCCCTTTCATTTCCGTTTACGCTGAATAATATCGGACTTCCGGCCCTGATCCGTATCTCCTGCACCTCATTTCCGCCTTCGATCTCCTTATCAAATATTGCCTTCAGTTTCTGTGCATTCATGTCCCTCACGCTCCTTTATCACAATATATGAGCTGCGGACATGTTTATTCCTGCTCCACGAATTTCTTACAGTCAAGCGGATATTCGCAATTGAAGCAGGGGACTTACTTGATTCGGTTAAAAAAGATCCCTGCGTATCCGGAATATCCCGTTCCGAAAATACGCAGAGATCTGTTTGATCGTTTCTCTATACTGAGCGGACATTTGCGATCCGCTTTCACTACTTATGATAGGGTTCTCCCTGAATGATCCTGTAGCTGCGGTAGATCTGTTCGAGAAGAATAACGCGCATCAGCTGATGCGGAAATGTCATTCTTGAAAAGCTGAGCTTATAGTCTGCCCTTGCAAGCACCGCATCGGAAAGCCCGAGGGAGCCTCCTATAACGAAAACCAGCTGGCTGATCCCGGAAATGCCCCATTTTTCTATTTTTTCCGCCAGCTCTACGGAATCAGGCATTTTTCCCTCTATAGCCAATGCGATCACAAAGCTCCCGTCTTTAATATTGGAAAGAATACGTTCTCCCTCTTTTTCCTTTATCTGCTGCTCAAGCGCCTCACTTGCACCGTCCGGCGTCTTTTCATCTGCAACCTGAAGGATCTCAAGCTTACAATAACGGCTCAGGCGCTTTGAATACTCATCGATGGCATCCCGAAAAAACTTTTCCTTTATCTTTCCGACAGTAAGCACAGTGATTTTCATTATGCATTTTCCTCAAATTCAAGAAGCATATCGTACCAGACAACTCCGCCGTGGACAGACTGGGACACC
>USQV01000291.1 GCA_900556965.1 uncultured Clostridium sp. | reverse complement strand
GGGGTGCTCCTCCCGCTCCGATCAGTGCGGCAAAGGCGGAGATCAGCATGATGATCGGAAACGCCACGCCGAGCCCGGCAAGGGCGAGGTGACCGGTCTCGGGAATCCTTCCGACATACATACGGTCAACCATATTATACAATAGATTTACGATCTGGGCGAACACAGTGGGCAGCGCCATTTCCAGCATGAGCTTTCCCAGCGGGGCATTTGCCATACGGTCATTTTTTTCTCTCTTATCCATTTTAGTTACTTCCTTCATTTCATTAAGTGACAGGGCGTCACTTTCATGAAAACAATCCTAACACTTTACCTTTACAACGTCAAGAAGGTTCACATATCTTTAACAAAGAAAATGAATTTTTTATATTTTTTGGTACTTGACAAATCAATTTTCGCGTATTAATATAGCGGCATAACAAAAAAGCCAAACCGTAGAGAAAGAGGAGTACATTTTCGCAGACGGTATTACAGAGAACTGCAGGTGGTGGGATTGCAGTATAGCGTTGGAAATGGAATGGACTTTCGAGGGCGGTCCCTAAAGGAAACGAGTATGGGCCGACGGCTTCCGCAGTCGTTATTATGCGGCGTATATGTTGGTATACGAAAAAGAGGACCGGAAGGTCAATTTGAGTGGCACCGCGGATAGTATATTCGTCTCAGACATAGTAAATCTACGTCTGGGACTTTTTTTATGCGCTCTTGCGCGAAAATGTAGATTGTCGCAAGCGACCGCGCAAGGCGCGAGAATATGCCGAGGCACATTCTTTTATTTTTTAAGGAGGAATTAATTATGAAAAAAACTATGAAAGCTCTCGCACTCACCACACTGGCAGCAGTACTTATGGCAGGCTGTTCCACAGCACAGACAGACACGACAAATACCACAGCCGCAGCTAAGGAAACAGAGGCAGCTACAGAAGCGCCGACAACCGAAGCAGTCACAAAAGCAGCGGATACAACGAAAGCAGATTCCTCATCCGAGAAATACACGATCGGGATCAGCCAGTTTGCCGTTCACGGCTCTCTGGATAACTGCCGTGAAGGATTTATCGAGGGACTGGCAGAGGAAGGCATAAAAGAAAGCGAAAACCTCACGATCCTTTATGAAAACGCGCAGGCCGATCCGGGACTTGCCGCCCAGATCGCTCAGAACTTTGCCGGTCAGAATGCCGATCTTATCTGTGCCATCGCAACCCCAAGCGCCCAGAGTGCCTACAGCGTCGGACGCAAAAATAACATCCCCGTTATCTATACTGCGATCACCGATCCGGTTGCTGCTGAGCTTGCAAACGAAGATTCCGCTCCCGTTGGAGAGGTTACCGGAACCAGCGACAAGCTTCCGGTGGAGCAGCAGCTTGATATGATCCGAAAGGTGCTTCCTGATGCCAAAAAGATCGGCATCCTTTATACGACAAGTGAAGTAAATTCCGCTTCCACACTGGAGGAATATAAAGAAAAGGCTGCTGACTTCGGCTTTGAGATCATCGAATCCGGTATCTCCTCCAGTGCTGACATTCCTCTTGCAGCAGACAGCCTCTTAGAACAGGTCGACTGCTTAAACAACCTGACAGACAATACCGTTGTTTCCTCTCTCCCGCTGATCCTCTCCAAGGCGAATGCAAAAAATATCCCGGTATTCGGAAGTGAGATCGAACAGGTTAAGCTCGGCTGTCTTTCCGCTATGGGACTTGACTATACGGATCTCGGAAAGCAGACCGGCCACATGGCAGCAAAGGTGCTTAAGGGAGAAGCCAAAGCGAGTGACCTCAGCTTTGAAGTGATCGAGGAAGCCGCCTTCTACGGAAATACAAAGGCTGCCGAAAATCTTGGCATCCGGTTCCCGGAGGAGCTGACATCAAGTGCAAAGGAGATGTTCTCCGAAATTTCAGAGGCAGAGGCGAAATAAAATCGGAAAACGCTATTCAAGAATGCCTCGGCATTTCTGCTGCCGATATTTATGGAGGTTATCATGACAATTGTTTTAGGAATTTTAGAGGAGGGCCTGATCTATGCGATCATGGCTCTCGGAGTCTATATCACATATAAAATTCTGGATTTTCCGGATCTTTCCGTGGATGGAACCTTCCCGTTGGGAGCAGCTCTCACCGCAGGGCTCATCGTAAAGGGCTTTCCGCCGGCCGCTGCCCTTCCCCTCTCTTTTCTG
>USQV01000290.1 GCA_900556965.1 uncultured Clostridium sp. | reverse complement strand
CCCGCCCCGGAGATTTTCGTCATTTGAATATCTCCGGGACAGGACGTGTATTCCCGCGGTACCACCCGCATTGCATATTATGCCACTCATGAACCGCCGCTTTTGCTATCGGACCATCACAGATAAACCTAAACTTTGAAAAGCCGGCTCCAGAGTGTTGTCCGCTCCTCTTTCCTTTCCATGCTCTCAGCCGTGGCATGGTTCTCTGTAAAGTTCCGGGGAGGGAGTCTCTTTCACAGCCTTTTTGCTGTATTTTGATAAGCATTTTTATAATTTATATTATTTATCAGATATTTCTGATTCTGTCAAGTGCTTTTAATGAATTTTCGTAAGTTCCGAAGGCCGTAAGACGAAAATACCCTTCTCCGGATGGGCCAAAGCCGGCTCCCGGTGTGCCTACAACCCCTGCATTTTCAAGCAGATAATCAAAGAAATCCCATGAAGACATATTATGAGGGGTCTTCATCCAGATATACGGAGAATTTACTCCGCCGTAAGCTGTGTAGCCTGCTGCCTTCAGACCGTTTAAGATCGTGTGGGCATTTTTCATGTAACGTCCGATCTGTTCATCGATCTGGATCTTTCCCTCCGGGGAATAAACGGCCTCTCCGGCTCTTTGGATGATATACGGGGTTCCGTTATACTTGCTGCCCTGTCTTCTTGTCCACATGGCATTAAGGCTGACATCCTTACACTTTAATTCCTTAGGAATGACGGAAAATCCGAGACGCATGCCGGTAAAGCCTGCTTTCTTTGAAAAGCTTCTCAGCTCGATCGCACATGTCTTTGCCCCCTCACATTCATAAATGGAATGAGGAATATCATCTTCCGTTATATAGGCCTCGTAGGCCGCGTCAAAGATGATGACAGAGCCGTTTTCATTGGCGTAATCGACCCATTTTTGCAGTTCATCCTTGTGAATTGCCTCTCCTGTCGGGTTATTCGGGAAGCAGAGATAAATGATGTCTGCTCTTTCCTTTGGAAGCTCGGGAAGAAATTTATTATCTTCCCTGCAGGGCATATAGACTACACCGTCAAATTTTCCGGTTTCCGCATCATATAAGCCCGTGCGGCCGGCCATTACATTGCTGTCGATATAGACAGGGTAGACCGGATCGCAGACAGCCACCACACTATTTAAGCTAAAGAGCTCCTGAATATTTCCGGAATCACACTTAGCGCCGTCAGAAATAAATATCGCATCTGCATGGATATCGCATCCTCTTGCCTGAAAATCATTTTCAGCAATAACCGTTCTCAGAAAATCATATCCGGATTCCGGCGCGTAGCCATGAAAGGTAGCAGCATTTCCCATTTCATCCACCGCCTTATGCATAGCAGCAATGATAGCCGGAGCAATGGGCTGTGTCACATCTCCGATCCCAAGCCGGATGATCTCCTTTTCCGGATGACTTTCCTGAAAAGCAGAAACCTTTTTCGCAATATTGGCAAACAGATAGCTTCCCGGAAGCTTTGCAAAATTCTCATTTACTTTAAACATAATATCTACCCTCTTTCTTAATCCTCCGGCATAAGCATGGTCACCATGTGGGCGCTCTCCATCATGGTACGCCCTGTATCCATACTTGTCTTCTGGAGATATCGATGTGCCTCCGGCTCGGTAAAGTGATTCCGCTTCATCAGAAGCGCCTTTGCACGCCGTAAGATCCCCTGTTCCTCTGCACTTTCAACAAATCCGGCAAACAAAGGATGGGCATGGTTTGGTCTTGACTTAAATTCCGGATGGGCCTGAATGCCTACAAAAAACGGATGGTCGGATAACTCGATGATCTCCACGATGCGTCCGTCGGGTGACTGACCGGATAAAAGCATTCCGTGTGAAGATAATTCCTCACGATATTTATTATTTACCTCATAACGATGTCTATGCCGCTCACTGATCTGTTCTGTGCCGTAATAAGAGTATGCCTTTGAGCTTTTATCCAGAACACAGGGATAGGCACCCAGCCTTAGGGTTCCACCCAGATCCTCGATCCCATTCTGCTCCGGCATGATATCAACTACCGGATGGGTCGTCTCCGGATCCAGCTCCGAGCTGTTCGCATCCTGATAGCCCAGTACATTTCTTGCAAATTCAACGATAGCCATCTGCATGCCAAGACAGATCCCGAGAAACGGGATTTTCTTTTTTCTGGCGTAGCCGGCAGCAAGTATCAA
>USQV01000289.1 GCA_900556965.1 uncultured Clostridium sp. | reverse complement strand
CAGCATCTTCCTCCTGTCCCTCACGGAGAAACATTTTTATGGTGATGCTGTCTGTATAATCGGTAATGTCAAAGATCATCAGCTTATTTCCGCTTTTAAGCTCTCTTTTCTCCAGCTGGACAATCTGTCCCCGCAGGATGACTTCCCCGATCTCTCCGGTGATCTCACAGATCTTGGTGATCTCTCCGTCAAAATCCCTGCCGAACAGGACATCCGGATTTTCTGATCTTCGATAGGGAATACGGCCGCCCTCTCTGGATTTAAAGCTCTCCTTCGGTTTAAAGCCCTCCTTCGGACGGCCGCCCTCCTCCGGGTGAGAGGCTTTCTTTTCTCCGAAGGTTTTTTTTGTAAATCCCTGCTTTGAAGCAGCAGCAGCTTTTTTTGTTCCTGCTGTGCCGGGCGTATCGGCCGTGTTTTTGCCTTCTGCCAAAGCTTCCGATTCCGAAGCCTTATGCTCGCAGACCATAAATTCCAATTCATCTTCGCCGCAGGCCTTCTTTTTCTCCGATTTTATAAATTCCAGACGGACTTCTGCCGAAAGACCGCATCTTTCCGTAAAGATCTTCTCCAGTACCCTTGCCACCTCTGCCGACCGGATCCGATAGATCATATTGTCATCCACATGAAGGACCATCACATTTCCGTCGATAAACTCCGGAGCCGAACGGCGCAGGATATTATACTCCACCATGCCGAACTGCCGAAATTCCTCCAGAATACTGTCTTTGTAGAGATCATACAGCTTCTCCGGCGTATACTGGGCAGAGAGGCGGAATTTCTCATGGATCTTTACGCGCATTATGCGTCCCGGAAAAAGATCGGCTGCGATCCTGTTCTCAAGTTTATTGATATCCTGTTTTTCAATCAGTCTCGGGCTGGCGATATAAATGCGAAGGGAGCTTCTGTCCTTCGGCATGGTGATACGCTCCACCATGACAAGTTTCAAAAGCTCCTTGATCTCATTACCGATCGCAAGTCCCGGAAATACTTCCAGAAACGGTTTTTCCATTATTCACCCTGCTCCTTCTTTTCCGCCTGCAGCGCAAGAAGCTCCTTTCTCAACTCACTAAGGAGCTCACTCTCGGGAACCTTCCGGATCACTTCTCCTTTTTTAATGATCAGACCTTCTCCAATACCGCCGGCGATCCCAAGGTCAGCCTCACGGGCTTCTCCCGGCCCATTCACCACACAGCCCATAACGGCCACCTTGACATCCATGTCAATGTCTTCCACCATATTTTCTACTTTATTTGCAAGACCGATCAGATCGATCTGCGTGCGTCCGCAGGTCGGACAGGAAACCACCTCTATACCGCCCTTTCTAAGCTTCAGTGCCCGTAGAATCAGCTTCGCACTTTTTATCTCCTCCAGCGGATCCCCGGTTAAGGATACACGGATCGTATCTCCGATCCCTTCATACAGGATAATCCCAAGACCTACTGAGGATTTGATGTTTCCGGAAAGGAGCGTTCCTGCCTCTGTAATACCTACATGGAGGGGATAACGGCAATCCTTTGCCATCAGCTCATGGGCCTTCACGCACATCATTACATCGGAAGATTTGATACTGACAACGATATTGTCATAACCGAAATCTTCAATGGCTGCGATCTCCTTTTTCGCACTTTCTACGATCGCCTCGGCAGTGACACCGCCGTATTTTTCAAGCAGTGGCTTTTCAAGGGAGCCGCTGTTAACGCCTACACGGATCGGGATCCCATATTCAGCCGCCTTATCGACAACCGCCTTTACTCTTTCTTTCGCCCCGATATTTCCCGGATTGATCCGGATCTTATCTGCACCGCTCTCGATGGCAGCGATGGCCAGACGATAATCAAAATGGATATCTGCAACGATCGGGATATGGATCTGCTTTTTGATCTGCCGTATGGCTGCTGCCGCCTCCATAGTCGGAACAGCAACACGGATGATATCACAGCCTGCTGCCTCCAGCTTAAGGATCTGGTCTGCTGTAGCCGCCACATCTTCTGTCTTTGTATTGCACATAGACTGGATCAGAACCGGATTTCCGCCGCCGATCTTTTTGTTTCCGATCTGGATCACCTTTGTATTTTCCCTAAACATGCTATCCTCCTGCTCATTCAGCTAAAATAAAGATTTAAGGTCATTCAGCATGACCAGAACCATAATGGCACCCAAAAATGCCATTCCTGCCATACTGAT
>USQV01000288.1 GCA_900556965.1 uncultured Clostridium sp. | reverse complement strand
ATATATGTACCCACACTCCGGTGCTTTCCGGCACATTCTCTGCCGCCTCTATACCGAGATTTTCTTCGGAGCTCTTAGATACCTCTGTACCGCGACTTCCTTCAGAGCTCTTGGACGCCTCTGTCTTGCCGCTTTCTTTGACACCCAGTGCCGTCTCTGCATCGCGATCTTCTTTCGTGTCCGTGGATGCTTCTGTCTTTCTGCTCCCTTTGACCCCCGGTGCCGTCTCTGCATCACGATCTTCTTTCGTGTCCATGGATGCTTCTGTCTTTCTGCTCCCTTTGATGCCTGACGCTGCCTCTGTATCGGTACTCACCCTGCGATCCTGTATCGAGAATTTTTCACCGGAAAAGACATCTTCCATGCGAAAAAGACCGGATACAATAAGGAACAAGACAATTACGGCATATTTCCAATACCGCTTCCAAAATTTTTTTCCGTTTTTCCTGAATTTTTCTTTCAAAATAATCATACCTCCCGAGATAGTTTCCCAGAAGATACTGTTCTGCCACTTACTATTCTAGCCAAACCGCGATATAAAAACAAGTCCCATTTTAGAAATAAAAAACGGAAGCAGCAAAACCGGAGTGCTTGCCTCCGGCCGCCTTCCGCTAACGATGGAACAGGATAAGTCCGGCAATGGCGATACCTGCCCCTGCAAGCTTTTTCCACTCAAAGCCTGACTGCTCCAATCCAAATAGTCCAAAGACCTCCGCCAGATAAGAGACCAGAACCTGTGTCACAACGATCAGAAGCGTTGCCTTTGCCGGCCCCAGCCCATCCATGCTCTTAATGACGGTCCATGTGATAAATGCTCCCATCACGCCGCCAAGAAGCATGTATTTACGTTCAACGGAAAATATCCCCATGATCTCTCCGCGTCCTGTCAGAAAATACAACACAACACAGGTCAGAAATCCGGTCAGCTGTACCCATCCGGCAGAAGCCCATATACTGCCGGCTTTTGTCACCTCTGTGTTGAAAATACCCTGCAGGCTCATGAGAGCCCCCGATATGAGTGCAACGATGATTCCCCACATACTATTCACCTCCAAATCAAAATTTTTTATGTTGCTCTATAGGAATCATAATTTTCGTACTTTAACGTAACACAGTCTTTCCTATAGAGCAAAAAAGGCACGGATATACGTCTTATCTACAGTATATCCATGCCTTATTATTTTATTCTTCCGTGCGGGCTCTGTTATGCCTGCTTTTTCTGATATCTCCTAAGTGCCGCAGCAGCCAGATTCTTACACAGCACTGCCGTGGTGATCGCACCTACACCTCCCGGTACCGGTGTTGCGGCTTTTGCCTTTTCCTCCAGACCTGTCCAGTCCACGTCACCACATAATTTTCCGTTTTCATCCACATTGACCCCGACGTCGATAACGACTGCACCGTCTGACATATAATCCGTGGTTATCATTCTGGCTTTTCCGACCGCCGTGATAAGAATATCCGCCTGACGGCATACATCCTTTAACCCGCATGTCAGCGTATGGCATATCGTGACCGTCGCATTTTCCTTTAAAAGCAGCATAGAAAGGGGACGACCCACCACCATGCTTCTTCCGACGATGATCGCATGCTGTCCCTTGATGGGGATCTCATTTGCCTTAAGCATTTCGATAACTGCCTCTGCGGTACAGGGTGCAAAGCCATCCCGCTCCCCAGAAAACACCTTTGCCGTATTGATCGGGCTGATCCCATCCAGATCTTTTTCCGGACGGATCATCATTTCGATCCTGTATTCATTTAAATGCTGCGGAAATGGTTTAAAAAGGAGAATACCATCGATCTCATCATCCTCATTGATCCTCTCAAACTCCCGCATAAAATCTTCCTCCGGGATATCCTCCGGAAACACATAAGAGCGTACTTCCATCCCAAAGGAATGGATCTTTTTTATTGCTCCCTTTTCATACGAAATATCATCCGGGCGTTCTCCGACACGCACGAGCGCCGCAGTAGGAATATGTCCCTCCATGCAGCCGCAGATCTCACTTACCTGTTCCTTTATTTTTGCCGATACCTCTGCTCCTTTTAATGTGATCATAATTCTGCCTCTCAATTCTTCCAGTAAAACTTTTGCAGCCTATAGACAGCCGTGATTGTACGATACCGCCCATTTTAACATAGCCTTTCTTTCCGGTCAACAATATTCTGCCGGGATCCCCCATGGCGCCACGCAGGCCGGAGGATGAGCTTCAAATG
>USQV01000287.1 GCA_900556965.1 uncultured Clostridium sp. | reverse complement strand
CACGGTTCCCAATTCAGGCTATAAGTTGTCGTTATTTTATCGAGCCGCACCGGTGGAGATCGAATCGACAAGAAGCCGTAAGACATCCAGAGTACTGGAGGTTGATTTTGGTCTGGAGGAAAAGGATGAATAAAGAAAGAGAACATATTCGGCATAAGGTTTCATTTATTCTTGAGCTGTGGGATGCTTTTTCCGATCAGCCGATATCCGATGCAGCTCTGCTTGTTCAGACCGAAGACGGAAGACGGCCGATCCGCAAGCCTGAGGGATTTTACGTATTTACAGACTGCCCCCTTCCGACAGTGGTTACGATCGAATCTACTAAGTATGAGAGGGAGGAGATCAGGATCATAGAGGAGAATACGCAAAGCAGGATCCTGAAAAAAAGATTGCGTCCGGGAAGAAATTATCCGATCCCCGAAGGAACCGCATGTCTTTATGGAACGATACGGCCCAATAGTCAGATAGAGGTATTTGTGGAGGAAAATGCAGGTCTGTGGCATCTCCTTTCCGATTATCAGGTAAAACGAGCACCGGATGAGATGGAGATATTTAATCCGCTGAAAAAAGATCTTGTCGGGCGGCGATTTTACATACAGGACCGCGAAGAAAAAAATACGGATTTTTTTGAAGTAAAGCAGCAGGAGGGGCGGAGCGGGAAGGTGTTTTTAGCAGAACCGTTAAAGACATCTTATAAAAAAGCAGGAACAAAGCTCTATGAATGCAGCAGCGCCAGAGCAGATGAAAAGGGAAGATTTCTGATCCCATTAAAGCTGCGGACTCAGGGAGAGGAAGAAGCCTTGTGCCGGATTTGGACAGAGGATCGAAGTGATAAAGCAGCGATCCGCCCGGGTATGCGGCTTGAGTGGAAGCCTATAGAATAGACTGCCTGCAGAATGGACTAAGGTAAAGAGTAAGGAGGGGAAGAAAATGGAACAAAAGCCTGATCGGTATCTCAATGCAGATGAATATGGGGCAGAAGTGATCGAACATGCCCGGAATCTGGCCGGAGGTTACTTTGAATGGAAAAAAACATCCCCTTTTACCGATACATACAAGGAAGAAATAAGAGCTGAAGAAATTTCAGAGCTCGGAAAAGAAGAATTACAAAGGATCCTCCGGGCAGGAAAAAAATCGTATGCAAAGATCGAACAGAAAGCGGTTCGTTCGGCAGCGGAACATGTGGTCATCCCGTTAGAATATCTGTTTAAGATCCGAAGGGCAGGAGATTTCCTCCGACATTGTGTGTGTCTTTCCCTTGCATCAGAGCTTGACGGAGATATTGGAAGCATTTATGCAGATATTCCGGAAAATCACGGAAAACTGTATCCGACAGTGGAATTATGCGAGTGTCTGTATTCTGTAGAAAAAGATAGACGCCTTGACTGTATGCGCAGCCTGTTTGAGGAAAAGGAAGCATTCCGGTTCTTTTTCGGAGGGGAGCTGCCGCTGGGGATCCGGACAGAGCTTCGGTTAGAACAGAGGATCCTCCAATTTATCTTTTCACCGGAATCAGAGCCGGAGTCATTGCAGAGCTTTACCCAGCTTTATTACGGCTCTGAGCTGACCGATAAGCCATTGGTGATACGAGAGGAGCTGGCGGATCAGCTGGCAGAGTATTTAAAGGAAACGACAACAGAAAAAAAGATAATCTATCTGTTTGGAAAACCGGGCTCGGGACGCCGTTTCCTGATCCGTCATGCATGTGCCAGAAACCGGGTGTTCTGTCTGGAGGCAGATGCGGGAAAGTTAAACGGAGTGGATGCAGACAGGCTTCTCAATGAGATCATCCGGGAAACGGTGATCCGCAGAGCTGTCCTTTGTATTCGGGATTTTCAACAGCTATTTCTGGATACACGACCGTTTCAGGCTCTGTATACAGTCAGACGGCTTTTGAAAGCACTTCCCGTGGTGATCCTGACCGCAGATCAAAAATGGCCTTCCGGTCTTGAGGATTTTCCGGTGCCGGTAACGGAGCTGGAGCTTACAGAGCCCGGAGTGGAGGATAGGATCCGTATCTGGCTGGAGGCATTTCGACAATATCCTAAAGCCATGCCGGAGCCATTTAAAAAGGATCACAAAAGGCTGGAGGGGCTGGCGGGAAAGTTTTCCTTTCAGCCGGGCCAGATCATGGAAGCGGTAAGGGAGGCAGAACGGTATGCCGGCTGGAGCGGAAAGAAAGTGGAGGAGGATACCCTGTATCAGGCATGCCGCTCTCAGG
>USQV01000286.1 GCA_900556965.1 uncultured Clostridium sp. | reverse complement strand
ATGCTTATCTGCGTTCAAATTCGTCCACGATCTCTTTGTCGGGAGCCGATGTCGCAAGGCTGACGACAATGATCAGGACTGTGGCGACTAAAAATGCCGGAAGAAGCTCATAAATATTCCAGATCCCTCCGATGGGCCTTACACAATATTTCCATATAAATACCATGGCACCGCCGCCGATCATACCGGCTATAACCCCCTGACGGTTGGAACGCTTCCAGAATAACGCACTTAAGACTACCGGGCCAAATACGGCGCCGAAGCCGGCCCATGCAAAGGATACGATCATAAATACAGAGCTGTTCGGGTCTGCCGCAAGGAAAACGCCGATAACTGCAATCATAACCACCGTAGCACGCGCGATCACGATGGTCATTTTTGCGGAAAGCTGCACATGGAATATCCCCTTAAGAATATTTTCGGAAACAGCAGAGGACGCTGCCAAAAGCTGGGAATCCGCCGTCGACATGGTGGAGGCAAGGATTCCCGCAAGGATCACTCCGGCACCGATAACCGCCAGCACACCCTTCTCACTTAATAAGGCTGCGATACGGATAATGATCGTTTCCGAATCGGATCCGGAAAGAAATCCGATTGCACCGACATCTGACATGGCACGTCCGACGATGCCGATAAAGATGGCAACGGCCATTGAGATCACGACCCATACGGAAGCGATCCTTCTGGATCTGCCGATATTATCCTCATTTTCTGTTGCCATAAACCGAAGGAGGATGTGGGGCATTCCAAAGTATCCCAGCCCCCATGCTAATGAAGAAGCTATGGTTATCATACCGTAGCCGGACATGGTTCCGGTCGAGTTATCATAGGTATTTACCATGGAAAGATAACCCGGAAGCTCCTTCGCTCCCGCTAATACCGCATCCAGACCGCCTGCCACCTGAATGCCGAAAAGGACTACGATAACTAACGCGATACTCATCACGATGCTCTGGATCAGATCTGTTGTGCTTGCCGCTAAAAAGCCGCCGAGGGCCGTATATCCGACAATAACGACTGCACTCAACAGCATAGCCGTTGTATAGGGCAGGCCAAATAACGTCGAAAACAGCTTACCGCAGGCCGCAAAGCCGGAAGCCGTGTATGGTACAAAAAATATAATGATAAACAGTGACGAAATCCCCATGATCACGCCGGAGGTATCTCTGTAACGGTCAGCAAAAAAATCCGGCAAAGTAATTGCATTAATCCTCTCACTGTATCTTCTGAGCCGCTTGGCCACCAGAAGCCAGTTTAAGTACGTGCCGATGGCCAGTCCGATGGCCGTCCATAAGGCATCACAGACTCCGGTGAGGTAAGCCACACCCGGAAGTCCCATAAGAAGCCAGCTGCTCATATCTGATGCTTCTGCACTCATTGCTGTAACAAAGGGGCCCAGCTTTCTTCCCCCAAGGTAGAAATCTCCTGAATCACTGTTTTGTCTGGAATAAAAAAAGCCTACAAACAGCATTCCTGCCAGATAGACGATGATAACCAGCAGTATTCCTATTACTCCCTTATCCATGTTGTTCCTCCGTATGTCATTATTTAACTGAAGCAGGTAAGCTTCCTGCGTCAAGCGCAGAAAGCAATAGCCTAATTTAGTATACTGGAAGCCCCAAGAAATTCAAGTGTTTTTTCTATATAATCTGTTAACTGTTCCTTTTTTTGTGCATTTTTTTCGATTCCGGTGTCAAAAAAATACATTTTTGGTTAATCTGTTTTTTGATGAAGTGCTATACTCACGTTGTAAAGAAGTTAACAGATAACAACTCCCGGGTATCACCCCAGGCATCAGAATTTGGAGGAAAAGATAAATGACTACTTTAAAAGCTGAAAAAAGAAACATGACAGAAAAGGCAAAAAGATTAAGACGCGAAGGTTTTGTGACCGGTAATGTTTTCGGACATGCCATCAAGGGTTCGATCCCGATCAAGATGACCTCAATGGATGTTGAACGTCTTCTTAAAACAGAGCACAAGGGAGGACAGATCGATCTGGACATTGAAGGTGAGATCTACAACGTTCTTATTAAAGAAGTTGATTACAATTCCATGACCCGTAAAATGGAGGAGATCGATTTTCAGGCTCTCGTAAGCGATGAAAAGGTTACCTCCACCGCTGAGATCGTCATTTTAAATCGTGAGGCAGTAAAGAATGGTGTTCTTCAGGAGGACTTAAACGAAGTTTCCTACAGAGCATATCCGTCTGCCCTTGTTGAAAAAACC
>USQV01000285.1 GCA_900556965.1 uncultured Clostridium sp. | reverse complement strand
CTGTAAAACCCGGTATCGCCGGAAAAAATGACGGCGATCCTTCTGTATTCCGGATGTGTTTTTATATACTCTAAAATCTTCTCCGGCATATATTCCCGGATAACCGTTTTTCCGGACAGGCCGGCGCGCTCCACTACCTGACCGGCGCCGATGATGACATCACTTTCGGAAAGGATCGTTTTCGCCTTCACGGTAAGAAGCTCAGGATCTCCGGGGCCGGCGCCGATAAGGCTTACCCTTCTTTTCTCTGATACAGTTGTTTTTGCAAGCCTCTCCAGTTCAAGAACCGCTTCCTCGACAGAAATCCCCTGCTCTCCCGGTCTTCCGATCACGATGAGCTTAGCCCCCGCCTTTCGGACTGCCTCTGCCTTTTCGCTAAAGCCGCCGGCTTTTCCGGAATCCTTGGTAACAAGCCACTTTGCCTTTACTGCCCGAAGCATGGCTGTATTCATTTCGGCAGAAAAGGGCCCCTGCATAGCGATCAGGTGTTTTCCGTAAAAGCCCATTTTTGCACATTCGCAAACAATATCCGGCAGAGACAGTACCCGTGCATAGATCCTTGACTCCCAATCCGGAAGCTCTTTATATTTAAGAAGCTCCTTGCTGCCGGTGGTTACAAGTATGGCACCCTCCGCAGCCTTTAAATATTCGACTGCATCCTCTATCGTGTCAACGAGAACCGTATCCTCCGGCAGCGTGGGCTCATTTCCGTCACGAAGGACGCGGATCAGCCGCAGATCATTTTTTAGACAGGCGCTTCGGATATTTTCAGAAACGATCCTTGCATAGGGATGAGTCGCATCTGCGACAAAAGCGTATTTTTCTTTTGTCAGAATACGTTCCATTTCCTCCGCCTCCAGCCGCCCGCAGAAGACGTTTACCTCATCACTATCCGGAAGTCCTTCCTTCCCATATTCTGTTGCGACAAAAACATCGGCCGCCAGCTGCAGGTCACAGGCTTTCAAAGCGAGACGACGTCCTTCCGTTGTTCCCGCAAAGATTGCGATCCTTTTTCTGTTACTCATAACCGGTATCCTCTTGGTGTGACCATCCATTCATCCTCTCCGGCGAGTCTCATTGTCCGGCTGTTCCCGATGAAAACGGTCGTAAACATATCTGCCTCATAGCAGGATAGCTCCTGCAGCGTCAAAACCTTCTTTTCCTGTCCGCTTCTTCCGATATTCCTTACAACACCGCAGATCGTCTCAGGAGCGCGATACTCCATAAGGATCTTGCAGGCGCGGGAAAGATGATCTGCCCTTTTCCTGCTGGAGGGATTATAGATGCAAATGGAAAAATCCGCCTCTGCTGCCCTGCGCAGGCGCTGCTCGATCTGATCCCAGGGCGTCAAAAGATCGCTCAGGCTGATCACCGCAAAATCATGCATGAGCGGTGCACCGAGAACTGCCCCTCCGGAGGAAGCCGCGGTGATCCCCGGCACGATCTCCACGGAAATCTCTGGGAAGCTTTCCCCGATTTCTAAGATCAGGCCGGCCATCCCATAGACCCCGGCATCACCACTGCATATCATAGCCACGTCTTTCCCCTTTTTGGCTTCTTCAAAGGCGATCAGGCAACGCTCCTTTTCCTGACGCATGGGAGTAGTCAAAAATTCCTTTCCGGGGAAATATTCCTCGACCAGCTTAACATAAACGGTATAACCGATGATCACATCACACTGCTTTAGCACACGCTCTGCACGGATCGTCATGGATTCATACTCACCCGGTCCGATCCCGACTACATATATTTTACTCATTCCTTTGTCCCTTTCCTGAACTCCGTTGTAAAATCCGGGGCATACAGTCTGGAGTCGGAGTAACCATTCTGTTCCCGTGATCCCAGCACATCACCGATCAGGATCATTGCCGTCTTTGAGATACCTTCCCGCTCTGCCGATTCCTTCAGCGTGGATACCGTGCAGAGGAGCTTTTTCTCATCCGGCCAGGTTGCCTTATAAACGATAGCTGCCGGCGTGTCAGGCGGGTAGCCCGCCGCCTGCAGCTCCTTCTCCATTTCATCCAGAAGGCCTGTGCTTAGAAACACAGCCATTGTTGCCCGGTGAGATGCCAGTGAACGGAATTTTTCCTTTTCCGGAACCTCAGTGCGCCCCGGCATCCTTGTAATGATGACTGTCTGGGATACATCGGGCAAGGTTAGCTCTGCACAGAGGCTGGCAGCAGCGCCGCAAAAGGAGCTGACGCCGGGGCAGACATCATAAGGGATACCCCATTCATCCA
>USQV01000284.1 GCA_900556965.1 uncultured Clostridium sp. | reverse complement strand
ATAAGAAATGAGCTTTTGGAAAGCAATATCCGTGGTCTCTATCCCTGTGGGGAGGGAGCCGGATATGCCGGTGGAATAACCTCCGCAGCAATGGATGGACTTAAGGTGGCAGAGGGGATCATCTCCCGCTTCCGCCCTGCATGGTAAACAAATACACAGACAAAAGAGCAGACATAAGCATTGAGATTGGAGATGCAGATATGGAAAACAACGCAAGAGCACAGCTTAAAGATAAAAAAAGGATCGTGATCAAGATCGGCTCCTCATCCCTGACCCATGAGGAGACCGGAGATCTGAATCTGGCGAAGATCGAGCATCTTGCCAGAGTGATCAGCGATCTCAGGGGAATGGGAAAAGAGATCGTTCTTGTTTCCTCCGGTGCAGTAGCAGCCGGAAGGCAGGCATTAGGCTGCCAGAAGCCGGAAACCGTGGCGGAAAAGCAGGCATACGCTGCGGTCGGACAGGCCAGACTCATGATGGTATACCAGAAGCTGTTTGCCGAATACAACCAGACGGCAGCACAGGTACTTATGACAAAAAATACGATCGTCGATAATGTTTCAAGGGGAAATGCCAGAAACACCTTCGATGAGCTTTTAAAACTGGGAGCCGTTCCTATTGTAAATGAAAATGATACGGTTTCCACCTACGAGATCAAGTTTGGCGATAATGATCGACTTTCTGCCATCGTAACGGCACTGATCGGAGCAGATCTTCTGATCCTGCTTTCCGATATCGACGGTCTTTATTCTGATGACCCGAAAAAGAATCCGGATGCTGTTTTTATCGGTCAGGTGGACGATCTTTCACCGGAGCTTATGTCCATGGGAAAATCAACGACCGGAAGCAGCGTGGGCACCGGCGGTATGGCGGCAAAGCTTTATGCGGCAAAGATCGCAACCGACAGCGGCGCTGATATGATCGTTGCCAACGGAGACCATGTTGAAGTTATCTGGGACATTCTTTCCGGAGAGGAAGCGGGAACTCTGTTTACCGCCCACAAGAGTACGGATTTTGCACTTTTGGATTATATCGAAAGCGTTCATCCCTAGAGAGGAGAAAAAGTATGAATTCAAATAATATCGACCGGATCAATGAACTGTATCATAAATCCCAGGCTGTGGGACTTACAGAGGAAGAAAAGATAGAGCAGGCAAAGCTCAGAAAAGAGTATCTGGAGGCTGTCCGAAGAAATTTAAGAGGAACGTTGAATAATATTTCCATTAAGGAAAAGGATGGTTCTATTACAGACCTCGGAAAAAAATACGGAAACATCGGTAATACGAAAAGCTGATCTTGGAAAGGCAGGTACGAATATGGAATTGATAGAAATCGGACGCAGAGCAAAGGAAGCCTCATTCCTTTTAGGAAAGATGGGATCGCAGGAAAAAAATGAGGGCCTTTTGGCCGCAGCAGATGCGATCCTCGCCGGTCAGGAAGAAATTTTAAAGGCAAATGAGATCGATATCTTGCACGCAAAGGAAAAAGGAATGGCGGAAGGGCTTGTAGACCGCTTAAGGCTGACTCCGCAGCGGATCTCCTCCATGGTCGAGGGAATGCGTCAGGTTGCAGGGCTGGAGGATCCGATCGGTGAAGTCATTTCCATGAAAAAAAGGCCGAACGGTCTTTTGATCGGACAAAAAAGAGTGCCCCTTGGAGTTATCGGTATCATTTATGAAGCAAGACCAAATGTAACCGCAGATGCCTTTGCCCTTTGCTTTAAGACCGGCAATGCTGTGATCTTAAGGGGCGGCAGTGATGCTCTCCATTCCAATATGGCGATCACGGAATGCATCCGTACCGGACTTAAAATCTGCGGCATTCCGGTGGACAGCATCCAGCTTATTACCGATTCCAGCAGAGAAACCGCGAAGGAATTTATGAGGATGAATGGTTATCTGGATGTCCTGATCCCGCGGGGAGGCGCCGGTCTTATCCGCACAGTCGTCGAGAATAGTACGGTTCCCGTGATCGAGACAGGCACCGGAAACTGTCATATTTATGTGGATGAGAGCGCAGACCTTAATATGGCGCTGGATATCCTCTTTAACGCCAAAACCCAGAGGATCGGCGTCTGCAATGCCTGCGAATCGACCTTGGTACACAGAGCCGTGGCAGAAAGCTTCCTTCCGATGATGAAAAAGCGTCTGGAGGAAAAGCATGTTGAGATTCGTGCAGACGAAGCCTCCAGAGCGATCGTTCCTGAGTTTAAGGAGGCGTCTGAAGAAGACTGGGGCAGGGAATACCTGGATTATAT
>USQV01000283.1 GCA_900556965.1 uncultured Clostridium sp. | reverse complement strand
AATTTTACCGATTATTGACCGCTTCGATCTTATTTAGATCCACTTCCTCATTTGTTCCGGTTGCCTTCGGGTCAAATTTGACCGCAAAGGTCGTGCCGTCCGGAAGCGGCTTCTGACGAAGTGATTCTTTGTATTTTTCCGTGTCTCTTACGATAACAGAGTCGTCGGAAAGGCTGGAACCCGGGAATACCCATATCACAAGATCACCCATGGCAAGGGCGTAGGAAGCCTCCTCACGGATCCACTGTACCTTCATTCCGTAACGGGACATGCAGTCATATACGTCATTCATCGTGATGGTATCTCCGCTTGCTCCGTCAAAAAGCTGTTCCTTCTTTAAGGCATAGCTTCCGTTCTTTTCCTTTGCTTCCTTTAACGTATTGACATTCAGAGAAAGCTTACCGGAAGAATGAGGATCCTTCTTGTCTGAGGAACTGCTCTCCGGCTTCTTTGTTTCTGTTTTTTCGTTATCTGTCTCGGCTTCCTCTGTCTCCGGCTCGTCCGGCTCATCCGTTTCCTCGGCTTCGGTTTCGCCGGTGCCGCCAATCTTCTTTCCGTCCGCCCCTACAAAATAGCCATCCGGGGTTTCGTCATTGACAAGCAGGCGTCCGTCATCATTAAAATAATATTCACTGCCGTCGATCGTATGCCACTCCATATATGCACTGGCATACGCAGGGCCTGACTCTGTACTGAAATAGTATTTGTCTCCATTTTCAGCCGTATACCATCCGGTCTTAAAGGAGCCGTTCTGTTCCAGATAGTAAACTCCGTTATCCGCATAGATCAGACCGGGCTTGTAGGTAGACGGAGCCAGTGTCAGTGCCTGTTTAAAATGAGCAGAGGCTCCACCTATATCTCCGTTTCCGAGACATTCCTCGGCCTTGGAATAGGATTCATCCGCCATGGATGAACGGTAGCTCTCCACCTGGGCCTTAAACTCAGCGTTATCCGGCTGGAGAGATGATACCTTCTGCCAGAAGCTTAAGCAGGAATCCATATCGTCTCTTGACGAATAGTAATCGGATACCGTGTAAATATAGCTTTCAAAGCTCTCCTTGGATACGCTCTCCGGGTTCATAAACTGGCTCATGCTCCGGCTGACCCATTTATCTGCTTCCACCGTATTCTGGCTCTCGGAATAGATTTCGATAAGCGTTATGTAGGCTTCCATCTGAGTCGGATCGATCGCGATCGCATCCGTAAGATCTTTTACTGCTTCGTCCTTCTTGCCTTCGTTGTAATACTGTTCCCCTCTGCCGGTAAGGATGCAGGCATGAACGTCCTTTGCACGCTCCTCGTCCTTATTTTCCACTTTTTCAAATACTTCCATCGCCTTGTCGTACTCCTCGACCATTGCATAGGCCTTGCTGAGGGAGATCAGCGTGGAATCGTTTTCCTTGCCCAGCTCAACGATCTTTTCCAGCCAGAAAACTGCTTCATCATAGTTCTCTGCCTCAAGACAGCTCTCTGCCATGGAAAACAATCTTTCATATCTTGTCTTTAAAAGCTTCTCGTCCTTAGTCGCTTCATATCCTCTTTCTAAAATCTCGTCTGCGCTGTCATATTCTTCTAAAGCGATATACATCTCGTTCAGCAGAAGATACGCATCTACATTGGAGGGCTCTAAAGAGACCAGCTTCTGATACAGCTCGATCGCGCCATCGTATTCTTCATCCTCATAATACTCATCTGCAAGCTCTTGACAGCGTTCCCCGAACAGCTTCTTTATATTTTCGTCCTGAGTTGCATCATATCCCTGTTCAAGGATCTCCACTGCATCATCCGGAAGCTCCTGACTCATATATATCTCACTGAGCCTGATATAAGCATCTACAGTTTTGTCATCGATCTCCAGACATTTTAAATAAGCCTCGATGGCTTCGTCGAATTTCTTTTCATTATAATACTTGTCGCCCAGTGTCAACTGTTCCTTTGCAGCCGGATCCACCGCTGCTTCCTTTTCGGCCTTTTTGCCGCAGGCGGAGCACAAAAGCATCACGGCCAGCAGAACAAAAAGTATACGTTTTATTCCTAAATTCATTAACTGTTCACCTATTATCCCTTTGTTTCGATGTTCTGAGCAAAACGGTAAGCCGGGTTATGTCGTGGATGATCATCTATCTAGTCTGCCTGTCACCAGACAGCTCAAGCGACCTACCCGGGAGCAGACGGGCCGCCTTATGCTCCCTGTTCGGTCTTGCTTCGAGTGGGGTTTACATGTGCCCTTCCTGTTACCAGCAAGGCGGTAGTCTCTTACACTGC
>USQV01000282.1 GCA_900556965.1 uncultured Clostridium sp. | reverse complement strand
GGGCGGCCCGGTCACGGTTACCCATCCGGACATTATCCGGTATTTTATGACGATCCCGGAGGCCGTTTCTCTGGTTCTTCAGGCCGGAGCTTACGCAAAGGGTGGCGAGATTTTTGTGTTGGATATGGGAGAGCCGGTTAAGATCCTTGACCTGGCGAAAAACCTGATCCAGCTTTCCGGCTATACACCGGATGTAGATATTCCCATTGTATTTACGGGTCTTCGCCCGGGCGAAAAGCTCTACGAGGAGCTGCTGATGAGCGAAGAAGGAATGCAGGATACCCCAAACAAGCTGATCCATATCGGAAAACCAATCGACTTTGATATGGAAGCATTTGAGGGACAGCTGCAGCATCTGTATGAGGTTGCCTATCAGGATGGTGATCAGATCCGGACGGAGGTACAGAATATCGTAAAGACGTATCATCCGGCGAAAGTTTAATTTGGTGACAAAGTTTAGCTGTAACGTGATGGTGGAGAACCGCTGGGGCAGAATGTGAGGAGAAACTTCAATGAATAAATCGACAGATAGAAGACCGTTTGAAAAAAAAGTATGGCTTTCTTCACCGACTATGCACGGTGAAGAACTGGAGTATGTGACAGAAGCCTATAATACAAACTGGATGAGTACAGTAGGTGCCAACATTAACGAGGTTGAGAAGATTGCAGCAGAAAAAGCCGGGGTAAAATATGCGGTTGCACTTTCCTGCTGTACGGCAGCCTTACATCTTTGCGTAAAGCTTGCCGGAGAAAAGCTCTATGGAAAACCAGCAATCAGCCATGGTGCTGTGGAGGGCAAACGGGTCTTCTGCAGTGACATGACATTCGATGCAACACTGAATCCGGTCGTTTATGAGGGCGGAATACCGGTATTTATTGATACGGATCCGGATTCTTGGAATATGGATCCGGAGGCTCTTGAGAAAGCATTTGAAATGTACCCAGAGGTAAAGCTGGTAGTATGTGCAGAGCTTTACGGCTTTTCCGGAAATATCCGTCAGATCAAAGAAATCTGTGAAAAACACGGAGCACTCCTTATTGAAGATGCAGCGGAGGCAATGGGAGCTACATGGGAGGGACAGCAGTGCGGTTCCTTTGGTGATTATGCGGCTATCAGCTATAACGGAAATAAGATCATTACCGGATCCTCTGGAGGATGTCTTCTTACCAATGATCCGGAGGATGCAAACAAAGCCAGAAAATGGAGTACACAGGCCCGGGAAAATGCAGCATGGTATCAGCATGAAGAAGTCGGTTATAACTACAGGATGTCTAATGTGATCGCCGGAGTGATAAGAGGGCAGTATAAGTATCTTGAGGAGCATATTGCCCAGAAAAAGGCAGTCTATGAAAGATATAAGGAAGGATTTAAGGATCTTCCGATTCAAATGAATCCAATCGTGGAGGGGTGTGTACCCAACTACTGGCTTTCTGCTTTTACGATCGATCCGGAATTTATGTGCAGACAGGTCAGAGGCGAATGTGAGGCTCTGTATATTTCTGAAGCGGGAAAGACATGCCCGACTGAAATCTTAGAGGTTCTGAGCAGCTTGAATGCGGAAGGAAGACCGATCTGGAAGCCAATGCATTTGCAGCCTATGTATCGGATGCATGAATGTATCGGAAGAAGCGGTTCGATGAGAGCAAAGACGAATGCATATATCGCAGGTGGAGTGAATGATGTAGGCGCCGATATATTCCAGAGAGGCGTATGCCTGCCGAGTGATAATAAAATGACGGCAGAGCAGCAGGATAGGATCGTCGAGGCTATTAGGGGATGCTTTGAATAAGGTATGAGGAGATAAGCGGATGTATGCGAAATATTTTAAACGTATGCTTGATTTTTTATTGAGCTTGTCTGGGATAATTATATTATCTCCGCTACTTATAATCTTAACTGTCTTAGGCACATTTTTTATGAGAGGAAATCCGTTTTTCTTCCAAGAACGTCCGGGAAAAGGGGAAAAGGTTTTTAAGTTAGTCAAATTCCGATCTATGGATAATAGAAAGGATAAAAATGGAAAATTACTGCCTGATGATGTACGTCTTAATAAATATGGAAAGTTTTTGAGAAGTACGAGTCTTGATGAACTTCCGGAAATTATCAATATCTTAAAAGGAGACATGGCGATTATCGGGCCAAGGCCACTACTGGTCAAATACCTTCCACGATATAATGAGGAACAGCGTCATCGCCATGATGTAAGACCAGGACTTACCGGCTATGCTCAGGCACATGGAAGAAATAGCGTGTCGTGGGAAGATAAATTTGCGA
>USQV01000281.1 GCA_900556965.1 uncultured Clostridium sp. | reverse complement strand
AAGCCGTATCCGCAGCTTCTATGGATACATCCGTAGTTTATACACTGTCAGAGGATACGCTTTCCATAAATTCCAATACTTCGGATTCAGCGTATTTACTCGGCAGTTATCAGCGGAAGAAAAATGCCTCCCGCTGGAGAAAAGCACCGGACGGAACAGATAATTATCTGGATGAAGAAGGGAAAATCCTTTGCAGCCGGATGACTCCGGACGGCTGGTATGTGGATTCAGAAGGCAAATGGGCATGGCAGGTCGGCATGATGCTGATCACTCCGGGGCGTTACGAGTCTATGCCGGCATATTCGGCCCGGGAAGGCTTTGAGAGCTGGAGCTTCAGCATGTATAGCAGCGAGGAGGCCTCCCGTCCCTTTAACAGTCTGGATGATCGTGTCGAGGTGGGATGTGTGGATTATACCGCTTATGACCGAAACATGAATCCCTATTACACAAAGGATTCTTTGTCTGTTTATAATTCACCGAGAGGATATGTAATCGAGGATGTATCCGGACAGGAATTTGCATGGCTTTATCCCTCGATCCACGGAAATGACCTGATGATCCAGATGTACGGAACGGAAACGTATCATACGGTACGCCTTGTAGAAGATTACTCGGATTTTGGCGGCTGATGTCCCGGAAACCTGTAAATTATAAGATGATGGGAGGATGGCAGATGAAAAGAAAAGGAATATGTAAAAAGATAAGCGGGATGACTTTGGCATTACTTATGGTGTTTAGTGTATCACTTACCGGCTGCACCCTCCTTGGAACCGGAAAGGGCAGTGTAAGCATGCCGGCCTCGGAACAGGATAAGGAGGAGACGTTCCGGGCTGAGGATGACAAAGTTGTTTCCGGCGAGAACTCGTCAGATAACTCGTCAGACAAAAACGAAGTAGTTGTTTTGGCTAAAAAGGCACCGGCCTTAAAGGCGTCGCAACAGGAATCAGGGTCATGGCAGACAGAGGCGGGAAAAACCGCTATGGCAGAGGAAAGGCAGTATCTGAAAGAGTTTGGGGCAGTTTTTGGCGCCGTGTTCTTAGATTATACCGCAGACTATAACTTCCCGGGCCGAAAAGAACAAAGAGAAATGGCATATCCGTTTCTGGAGAATATCCCGTCAGATCATATCGTAGAATATGATGGAGATGAGTGGTATACAGTCGTTCCGGCTGAGGATGGCTGGACATTTTCTGTTGAATCCTGCAGCTGGAATGCAGAGCTTACCGAGGCCAAAAAGGAAAAGCAGATCTGGACGAGTACAGATGGACTTCCCTTCATTCTCAGGTGCAACGTCAGTGATCTTCATTCCAATGTCTGTATCACAGCAAAAAAGGGAGATCAGGAGGTCTGCTGGTATCCGTATTATAATCTCTATGCAGGTGAGATTGAGCCGACAGACAGAGTGGTTCAGCTCAGTACAGGGGTGAATATGTCCGTGGAGGGATATCTGTACGGAATGGAAGGAAGCTGGTATTGTGATTCTTTAAAATCAGACGACGGAAAACCACTTTTCTACGATGTTTCCTTCGAGGTAGACGGACAGGGAAATCCCACGTATATCTGGTTTTGCGGCGGCACACTGAACGGAGATGTGCAGGAGATAAGCTTTTGCTGGGATGGCTCTTATCTTTCTAAGGGTTCCAAGGCAGAGATCACAAACGATCAGGAGTTTGAATACTGGATGAATTCACCGGATGGGATCCGCAACGGTACGATCCGCTTAAAGAGAGAGGGCGAACGCCTGACGATGTGGGAGACAGGGGGAGATGCGTTCCTTCTGTTTACAAATGGCTCCCCGGCAGAGTTTTATTTCCGTGAGTTAAGAGCAGACGGAGAAAATTGCGATTATGAGGGCATGGAGCTGGAGCTTCTCTATGCAGAGCCGAGTATTCAGGAGAAGCTGCATAACGGCATGTCGGTCATGGAAGTGGAAGAACGGGAAACGATCAATGGTGATAGCTGTCTCGTCTTTGCTCTCGGAACCAATCGTGAAGATCAGTTTGTAGCGGAAGAACATTATGCGGTTTCCACCACAGGAGATATTTATCAAATGGACTACCTGACCGGAAATTGGGAGCCCGTTTGAAGGGAAAATGAAGCGGTAACCGGAGCAGCGGCCGAAAACGAGCCGAAGGCTGCGCTTCCGGTAATGACAAATACAAGGAGGGACAATAGTATGAGTGAGATAACCTTAGATAGACTTCCAAAAACACTTCAGGAATTACAGGAGATGCCGCAGGCGGCGTTGACCAGCCCGGAGGAGGTGGCGGCACTGAC
>USQV01000280.1 GCA_900556965.1 uncultured Clostridium sp. | reverse complement strand
GTGCTTGGTAGCGCTTATGTGCCGATCATCATGGATGCGGATGCGATCAATCTATCAGCCAGATATCCATATCTGAAGGGGTATTTTACAGAGAATATAATCCTGACTCCGCATCTGGCCGAGTTTTCCAGACTGACCGAAAAAACACGGGAGGAGATCCGGGAGGATCCTCTGACAGCAGCCGGAGAGTTTTCAGAACAATATGGCGTTACCTGTGTAATGAAGGATGCCGCTACAGTGACAGCCAGAAAGGATGGTAAGATATTTATTAATGAAAGCGGGTCGCCTGCTCTTGCAAAGGGCGGATCTGGAGACGTATTAACAGGGGTGATAGCAGGTCTGCTTGCATTGGGGATGGATGACTGCGAGGCGGCATCCCTCGGCGTTTATCTCCATGGACTTGCCGGAGAAGCGGCAGCAGAAATGTATGGGGTACATTCTGTTCTTGCAGAGGAGACTGCAAATTGTATTGGGGAGGTATTAAGAAGATGAAATCATTTGAACGCGCTTATGTAAAGGTATATTTAGATCGTATTAAGGGAAATATGGAGGCAATGCAGAAAAGGCTGCCTTCGGATATGAAGATGATCGGTGTTGTGAAGGCGGATGCCTACGGACACGGAGCCGTAGCTGTCGCAAAGGCTGTCGACGCGTATGTATGCGGCTATGCGGTTGCGGAGGCAGGAGAAGCCCTTGAATTAAGGAAAAACGGTATTACAAAGCCGATCCTGATCTTAGGGCCGTCTCCTGAAAGCCGCTACGAGGAAATTATTGAAAATGAGATCAGTGAGGTGGTGTTCGATCTTAAGCGGGCGAAGCTTCTCTCAGATTATGCGTTAAAGATGGGGAAAAAAGCCAGGATCCATATCGCAGTAGATACCGGAATGAGCAGGATCGGATACATCCCCTCAAGGGAAGCGGCAGAGGAAATAAAGACGGTTTCTAAGCTTCCGGGAATCGAGCTTCGCGGAATGTTCACCCATTTTGCCAGAGCGGACGAAGCGGACAAGGCGTCTGCCTTCAGACAGCTGAAACGGTTCCGTGATTTTACGGCTGAGGTTAAAGGACTTGGTGTCGATATCCCCGTTTGTCACTGTGCCAACAGTGCGTCGATCATGGAGCTTGAGGATGCATACATGGATGCGGTGAGAGCCGGAATCACCATGTATGGATTATATCCGTCGGATGAGGTGGACAGAAGCCTTGTACCCATCAGACCGGCCATGGAGCTTAAGAGCAGCATTACTTATATTAAAAATATCGGTCCGGGAACGGAAGTAGGCTATGGCGGCACGTTCCGGGCAGAAAAGGAGATGAGAATCGCAACAGTCGGGATCGGATATGCGGACGGATATCCGAGAAGTCTTTCCGGACACGGCTCTGTACTTGTTGACGGAAAACGCGCTCCGATTCTCGGGCGGATCTGTATGGATCAGCTGATGATCGATGTGAGCGAAATACCGGAGGCAAAAGAAGGAGATGAGATCACCCTTTTAGGCCGGGACGGAGCTGAGGAGATCACGATGGAGGAGCTTGCAGCCCGGAGCGGAGTTTTCCATTATGAGATCCCATGTCTCATTAATAAGCGCGTTCCGCGGATCTATGTAGATAATGGGCAGATCACGGGCGTTATGACCTGTGGCGGAAGCTATAAAGATATTTAAAGGCTCTTTTCCGACCTTCTGCATAAGTTAATCATATAGTGTCAATACTGTTTCTGAGGGGAAAACCCGAAGATGATTTGGAGAGTGAGACAGTTGATTATCAGACGCGGTGATATTTTTTATGCAGATTTAAGGCCGGTGATCGGCTCCGAGCAGGGAGGCGTAAGGCCGGTACTTATCATACAGAACGATGTCGGAAATAAACACAGCCCCACAGTGATCTGTGCGGCAGTCACTTCAAAAATGAATAAGGCAAAGCTTCCGACACATGTTGAACTGAGTGCGAAGCAGTGTGACATGGTGCGCGATTCGGTGATCCTTTTAGAGCAGCTCCGAACGATCGACAAGCAGCGGCTGCGCGAAAAGATATGTCACATCGATGACGGCCTTCAGGAAAAGGTGAATGAGGCCCTCCGGATAAGTCTGGAGCTTATTACATAGGTATAAGCGGGAAATTCGGGCCTTTGGTTGACGAAACGTGCGGGCAGTGTTATATTGAAATACAAATGAGAAAAAAGGAGTGTTAAATTTTTAAATGGACGATGGTAATTCGTGGATAGGTATGTTGATCTTTGCGGCGGCAGTAGTGATGTTTTATCTGGTCAATGGCTTCGG
>USQV01000279.1 GCA_900556965.1 uncultured Clostridium sp. | reverse complement strand
ACACCTCTTATCAAGGTAAACCGTACAAAGAGCCTCGGCGCCGAGGTCGTGCTCTATGGTAATGTCTTTGACGAGGCATGTGCCTATGCCTACAAGCTTGCAGAGGAAAATGGATATACCTTTGTCCATCCCTTTAATGACCTTCAGATTGCGACAGGACAGGGCAGTATCGCAATGGAGATAATCAAAGAGCTTCCGACCGTGGATTACATCCTTGTTCCTGTCGGCGGAGGCGGACTTTGCACCGGTGTTTCCACCCTCGCAAAGCTTTTAAATCCGAAGATCAAGATCATTGCTGTCGAACCAAAAGGCGCTGCCTGCCTGAAGGCATCCTTAGAGGCCGGAAAGGTCGTTACGGTACCGAATATCAACACGATCGCAGACGGCACAGCAGTACAGACACCGGGCGATAAGCTGTTCCCGTATCTGCAGCAGAACGTGGACGAGGTACTCACGATCGATGATTCAGAGCTTACCTTATCCTTCCTCGATATGGCAGAAAACCACAAAATGATCGTTGAAAACTCCGGACTTCTGACTGTTGCTGCCTTAAAGCATCTTAATTTTAAAGGCAAAAAGCTCGTGTCGGTATTGAGCGGCGGAAACATGGATGTGCTCACCATGGCAACTGTGGTACAGAATGGACTTATGCTGCGTGACCGTATCTTCACTTTATCTGTTATGCTTCCCGATAAGCCGGGCCAGCTGGCCGATGTATCTGCTCTGATCGCGAAGCTTCAGGGAAATGTCATCAAGCTGGAGCACAATGTATTTGCAAATGTAAACCGTGCGGCAGGCGTGCAGCTTACCATTACTATGGAATCCTTTGGCACAGAGCATAAGGAACAGATAGTTAATGCACTTAGAGATGCCGGTTACGCTCCGGTTCTTGAGCGCACCTCCGCTGCATATTTTTAAAGAAGGTATGAGATGATATACAAAAGTGATATGCAGGAGGCACTCCTGCGAAATGTCCGTTATTTTATAAAATGGACGATCATTTCCCTTGTAATGGGAATCCTCTGCGGAATTGTGGGAACCGGCTTTGGCCTCGGAGTAGCCCACTCCCAGAGATTTTTCCGGGAACACAGCTTTATGCTTTATCTGATGCCGGTCTCCGGAATCCTGATTGTTATCGTTCATAAGTTTTTTCATCAGGTCGGTAATAAGGGAACGAATATGATCCTTGAATCCATTTCCTCCACCGAGAAGATCCGCTTTACCACGCTGCCCTGCATCTTTATCTCGACATTATTGAGTCATATTGTAGGGGCATCCGCCGGAAAAGAGGGTGCGGCTCTCCAGATCGGCGGCTGTATCGGAAATTCCATAGGGGAAGTGTTCCATTTGGATGAGCGGGATCTAAAGGTTGCCATCATGAGCGGCATGAGCGGGTGCTTTGCGGCTATTTTCGGTACCCCCCTTGCTGCCGCTATGTTCGGAATGGAAGTCATCAGCATCGGTGTAAATTATTATGCGGCCCTTGTGCCCTGTGTATTCTCCGCTTTTATCGGTTCTTATGTATCCGGGAAGCTCGGACTTCACGGCGAGGCCTTTGTGATCCAGCATCTTCCGGAATTTGGAGCTGGGCCTGCAATTTATATGATCCTGCTGGGCCTTTTCGGAGCACTTGTCAGTATCTTTTTCTGCACGGTTTTACATGAGTCTCATCACTTATACAAGGAAAAGATATCCAATATCTATGTCCGGATCATCACTGCTGCATTCCTGTTTATCGGTCTCGCACTAATATTTGGCAGAGATTACTGCGGTGCCGGCTTCAATCTTGTTGAGGAGGCAATCGAAGGAAACGTACCCTATGAGGCCTTCCTTCTAAAAATACTCTTTACCGCTGTTGCTTTAGGCGGCGGCTTTAAGGGAGGAGAGATCGTTCCCACTCTTGCCATCGGAGCGACCATGGGATCGGCCTTCGGTACATTTTTAGGCTTTGAGCCGTCGTTATGTGCCGCATGTGGGATGCTGGCCTTGTTTGTCGGCGTGACAAACTGCCCGATCGCCACGATCTTTATGGGCTTTGAGATATTCGGCTTTGACGCCATGCCGTTTTTTGCACTGACGGTTGCCGTCAGCTTCGCCTTTTCCGGCTATTACGGACTCTATAGCAGCCAGAGATTTACCTATTCAAAGACCAAAACAGAGTTTATTAATATCCGTGCGCATTAAACTGCTGTCAAGCAGATATTCGCAATTGAAGCAGGGGACTTACTTGATTCGAGTCAAGCGGATATTCGCAATCCGCTTCGCTACTTGCTCATAACCGAATAACTGC
>USQV01000278.1 GCA_900556965.1 uncultured Clostridium sp. | reverse complement strand
TAAACTGCTCCAGATCGTCGATTCCCCGGATCTCCACACCGCGCACCACAAGACCGATCAGTCTCGGGTTGATATCAAACATTCCCTTGATAATAAATCCGCGTTTTTCAAAGTTGGTATAGTTTGCAATTGCCTGGCCGAGGTTTCCGGCTCCGATGATGATAATATTATGCTGCCTGTCAATCCCCAGTATTCTGGCGATCTCCATATACAGATATTTTACATTATAACCATACCCCTGCTGACCGAAGCCGCCAAAATTATTGAGATCCTGACGGATCTGGGACGCTGTCACCTTCATTCTGGCGCTCAGCTCATTGGACGATATTCTTTCAATTCCTTCCTCCATGAGCTCTCCCAAATATCTGTAGTATCTGGGGAGTCTTGAAATTACTGCCTTTGAAATGTGTCTTTCCTCTGCCATGTATACCTTCACCTTCCTTGCTGCCGACTATCTTATAGCAACATTTAACATATCCTTTATTATATCATGGGATTGATTTTTGTCAAATCATTGTCAAGCAATTTACTCTCCGATTTTTACCTGATTTTAGTGCAGGGCAGGAAAAAATATGCTATACTTGGATGAGTAATGCAAAAATAGGAGGAAGATATGATATTATCCTGCAGTAACATCTGCAAATCCTTCGGAAGCGAGGATATACTGAAAAACGTTTCCTTTCATATAGAAGAACATGAAAAAGCTGCCATTGTCGGCATAAACGGAGCCGGAAAATCGACACTTCTTAAGATCATCGTCGGAGAACTTCCTGCCGACTCAGGTGAGGTCGTGATCTCCCGCGGCAAGACCTTTGGTTATTTGGCACAGAATCAGGATCTTTTAAGCCACAGAACCATCTATGATGAGCTTCTTGAGGTAAAGCGTCCTGTGATCGAAATGGAGGAAAAGCTTCGTGAACTGGAAATCTCCATGAAACTGGCCGAAGGCGATGAGCTGGAGGATATGATGTCCCAGTACAGCCGTTTAAGCCACCAGTTTGAGCTTATCAACGGCTATGCATGGAAAAGCGAGATCGTGGGGGTCTTAAAAGGACTTGGTTTTACGGAAGATGAATTCGGAAAACAGATCTCAACCTTATCCGGCGGCCAGAAGACCCGCGTTTCTCTTGGAAAGCTCCTTCTTACCAGTCCCGATATCATCCTTCTGGACGAGCCTACGAACCATCTCGACATGTCCTCTATCTCGTGGCTGGAAAACTACCTTTTAAACTACAAGGGCAGTGTGATCATCGTTGCCCACGACCGGTATTTTCTCAATAAGATCGTCACAAAGGTCGTTGAGCTGGACAACGGAAGGGCTACTGCTTATCTTGGCAATTATACGGCCTACAGCGAAAAACGGGCCCAGATGCGTGCCATTCAAATGAAGGCTTATTTAAACCAGCAGCAGGAGATCCGGCATCAGGAGGAGGTTATCGAAAAGCTCCGCTCCTTCAACCGTGAAAAATCCATAAAGCGTGCGGAAAGCCGTGAAAAAATGTTAAACCGGATCGAGGTGCTGGAAAAGCCATCGGAAATCAATGATGCCATGGACATTCGATTGGAACCAAACATTTTAAGCGGAAACGATGTTCTGACTGTCCGGGGCCTCGGAAAAGCCTTCGGTTCACAAAAGCTGTTTTCCGATCTGGACTTTGACGTAAAACGCGGAGAGCGTGTTGCCATTATCGGGGATAACGGAACCGGGAAAACAACGATCCTTAAAATGATCAATGGTCTTGTCGAGCCGGATGCCGGCGAGATCATTCTTGGTTCAAAGGTTCATATCGGCTATTACGACCAGGATCATCAGGTGCTCCATACCGATAAAACTCTTTTTGAGGAGATCTCGGACGCGTATCCCGGCATGACCAATACGCAGATTCGGAATACACTGGCTGCATTTCTCTTTACCGGAGACGATGCCTTCAAACGGATCGGAGATCTTTCCGGCGGTGAACGCGGCCGCGTATCCCTTGCAAAGCTCATGCTGTCGGAGGCCAACTTTCTGATCCTGGATGAGCCTACAAATCACTTAGACATCACCTCAAAGGAGATCCTGGAAAATGCCTTAAGCCGTTATGGCGGAACAGTCCTCTATGTATCCCACGACCGTTATTTTATCAATAAGACGGCCACCAGGATACTGGATCTCACAAACGGAAGGCTGCTCAATTATATCGGAAACTATGACTACTATCTGGAAAAGCACGAGGATGTCATGGCCGCAGGCTTTTGCACACCGGAAACAGAGCTTCCAGCCACCGGTTCTTCTGCTTCCCCTGCAAAG
>USQV01000277.1 GCA_900556965.1 uncultured Clostridium sp. | reverse complement strand
TGGATATCCTTGTGGATTGTGCAGACTGCGCCTATACCGATTCCAAAAATAAAGAGTTTTTAGACTGGATACTGAACGGATATCATTTCCGGCTGGTGCAGGTGGAGGATCTCAACAGTCTCAAGGTACCGATCGTTAAAATTGCCGGCTGCCGTATGAGCGGGGTGGAGCGTCTGGCAGAGCCGATCATCCAAAAGTACAGCAAAGCGTTAAAGGTGACTTTGGCAGGAATGCAGTGGATCGATACTATGGATCCGGCGGTAAACAAGGGGAATGCAGTGAAGATTCTTCAGGAAAGCCTGGAGATCCTTCCGGAAGAAACAATGGCCTTCGGGGATCAGCTCAATGATATTGAGATGCTTAAGCGGGCCTATTACAGCTTTGCAGTATCAAATGCACGCCCGGAAACAAAACTGGCAGCGAGATTTCTTGCAGATTCCAATGTAAACGGCGGGCCGTTAAAGATAATGAAACTATTGTTAAAATAGGAGACAATATGAAAAACAGGAATATAGCGCTGAAAATTGCAGCGGTACTTTCGGCAGTCCTATTGACCCTTGGAGGATGTAAGGCAAAGGATGTATTCTCATCCGGAATAAAAGGGGAAAAAGAATACAAAAAGGCAGAGACAATGGCAATCGTCACTACGGAGCGCCTGCGCTATGAGGAGGTCTATTCTGAAAAAGTGTGGCAGGCGGCTGTCGACAACCGGGGAACAACCTTTGAGGCTGCTCTGCTGGAGCAGATCCATGCGTTTCTTCGTGAAGTGAAGCTAATGAGTGCAATGGCAAAACAAGAGAACCTTACCCTTTCGGGAAAAGAGAAGGAACAGGTTCAGCATGCTGCTGCAGAATATAGGAAAGAGCTTGGTGACGTCCTTGCTGAGGAGCTTTCCATATCGGAAAAAGAGATGGAGGAGCTTTATACAGATTATTGGCTTTCGGAAAAACTGGTGGAAAAGCTCACCGAGGATGCAAATCTTGAGGTGAGTGACAGTGAAGCGAAGGTGATCACGGTATCGCAGCTGGAAATTTCACAGCGAGAAGCAGCGGAAGAACTATTGGCAAAATTGCAGGAAGAAGGGGCGGATTTTACCGCTGCTGCGAAGGAATATGCAGAAAATATCGAGGCCAATAGGCAGCTTTGCCGCGGAGAGATGGGAAAAGAATATGAGGAGGAGGCATTTTCGCTTTCAGAGGGAGAGATCAGCGGAGTAATAGAGGACTCCGGAAAATTTTATATTCTGAAATGTGTGGATGACTATGATGAAGCTGCAACAAAGCTGAATAAAGAAAAAATTGCCAGCGAAAAGAAGAATGAGGCGTTCTTAAGGAGATATCAGTCATTTAAGGGGGAAACACCGCTGACAGGAGAAGATCCGATCTGGCAGGAGATCAGCATAAGCAAAAGTCCCAGAGTAACAGCTGATTTTTTTGAGATATTTGAACAGCTCTGCGGGGATGAAGGAGTGTCTACCGGTGACTCAGAGTGGAAAGGGAGTATAGGCGGTTAATATGGTAGCGTTAAAAATCGAAGATGCAAAAGCATTCACAAATGGTCTTTTTGTCGGAAACCTGTTTGATACCTTCCTTCTTCGGGAGGCAGAAATCACTACATATAACAGATTTACCATTGACGGCTGGATAAGCCGGGGATATTATTCGGAGGAGGAACGTGCGGAGAAGGGACTCGAAGACTACTCCTTCTGGAGTACGATCCGGCCGATCTGTTTTTCCCTTGTCAAGGGAAAACGCCTCCCGGAGAGCTTCCGGCTGGTATTTCAGCTCAGCAGAGAAAAAACGGCAGCTTTTATCAATTCAAGAGTGGCGGGAATACAGCCGGAGCAGGTGAATGGACTTTATATCAATGTTCATTTTGAGAATAAGGAGCTTAAATGTGTTTCCGGAACCTCATTGAAAATATTTACATTGGATAAAATATTGGAGAATGAATGGGATGAATGGGTAAAAAGATTTCTGAAGGAGAATAAGGTCGCTTTCAGCATCTACTAGATATAGTGTTCCGGGATGAAAAAAACGGGATATTGTGTATTATTGTATATATAGTTAAAAAAGTTTGAAAAATAGAAAAAATCAGTTGACACATGAGGAAAGATGTGGTATTCTTATACACGTCCTTGAGACACAGAAAAACTTATAAAGAACGATTCGAGAAGCTTATATAGCTGATCGGTCTTTGAAAAAAAGTTTTAAAAAGTTGTTGACAAACAGAAACACTTGTGATAATATATCGGAGTTGCTTCTGAAACAGCAACAAAGAAACACAAAGAACATTGAAAACTGAACAG
>USQV01000276.1 GCA_900556965.1 uncultured Clostridium sp. | reverse complement strand
CCTTTTACGATAGGTTAAACATTATTGATCGGTTTACCATTCCTTATGATATACGGTCTGCCCGTTCTTGATCACAGTCTCCACCAGATTGATGGCTGTATGGTATGGCATATAATGGATCGATGGATACTTAAGGAAAATAATGTCTGCTTTCTTTCCCTTTTCAAGACTGCCGATAGAATCAGCACGTCCGACTGCAGCCGCACCATTAATGGTGAGGGCAGTGATCACTTCCTCAATGGACATGTTCATATAGATACAGCCCAGAGCAATAAGAAGCGGAATGCTGTTGGTGAAGCAGCTGCCCGGATTCAGGTCTGAGGCAAGTGCAACGGCACAGCCGTTATCGATCATCTTTCTTGCAGGAGCATAGGGCTCCTTCAGGCAGAAGGCTGTTGCCGGGAGAAGTGTGCTGATCACGCCGTGCTCAGCCATCTGGCGGATTCCTTCATCGGAAGCCTTAAGAAGATGGTCTGCAGAGCATGCACCGGTTCTTGCCGCCAGCTCCGCACCTCCGAGAGAGGTCATCTCGTCGGCATGAACCTTTAGCTTAAAGCCCATTTCCTTTGCCTTTGTCAGGTAATACTCGGAATCTTCAATTCCAAATACTCCCTTCTCGCAGAAAATATCGGCAAATTCGGCCAGTTCTTCTTTTTTGACCTCAGGCATTACCTTAGTAAGGAGCATGTCGATAAATTCACGCTCTTTTCCCTTGTACTCCGGGAGAACACTGTGGGGGCCAAGGAAGGTGGTCACGATATCGAGGGGGTGGATGGCATTCAGCCTTTTCATGGCATGGAGCTGTTTTAATTCTGTGTCATGATCCATTCCGTAGCCGCTTTTCCCCTCTACGGTGGTAACTCCAAATTCCAGCATCCGGTTGAGGCGCTCTTTCCCGACTTCGACCAGTTCATCCTCTGTGGCGTTTTTTGTCGGAGTAACGGTTGCATTAATGCCGCCGCCGCGCTCCATAATGGACATATAGGTGTCACCCTTTAAGCGCCATGAAAATTCCTCGGCACGATATCCGCCGAAGATAAAGTGAGTATGGGAGTCAATAAAGCCCGGAAGAACTGTTTTTCCGGATGCATCAATGATCTCATATTCTTCGGGATCGATCATGGAATCCAGCTCATCTGTAGTGCCGACGGCATAAATACGATCATCGTGGATCAAAACGCCGCCGTCCTTGATCAGGCCAATGTCGGCCATTTCGCGGCCCCGCCGCGGAGCCGGACCCTTGCAGGTCACAAGCTCTGCTGCGTGGCGGATATATCTTTTCGTCATAAAATTCCGTCCCTTATTAAAATTTAGTGTTTCGCAACGGCGTCCTGAAAAACTTTTTCGATCAGGGCGTCATCGGCAATGTAAGGCATGGTAATCGCATCGGATCCGGCAAATTTACGGTTGTATTCTGCAACGGTCTCGATGGAATGCTCATTTCTTGCCCAGCTTCTTCTGGAAACACCTACCATAGTATCCCACGGAATTGCTTCACGGATGATCTGGTCGGTAAGCTCAGAACCGTCAAGGACAAGTCCGAAGCCGCCGTTTATCGCTTTTCCGATTCCGGTTCCTCCACCGTTATGGAGGGCAACAAGGGACATACCTCTCGCTGCGTTTCCGGCATAGCAGTGAGTTGCCATATCGGCAGTAAAGTTGGAACCATCATAGATATTGGAGGTCTCACGGTACGGAGAGTCGGTTCCGCCTGTATCATGGTGGTCACGTCCAAGCATAACCGGCCCGATCTCCTTATTTCTGACCATTTCGTTGAATTTCAGTGCAATGTCACGGCGTCCTAAAGCATCCTGATATAAGATACGGCACTGAGTTCCGACTACAAGCTGGTTCTTTTCTGCATCACGGATCCATACCCAGTTGTCGCGGTCCTGGAAACGGCGGTTAGGATCGATGATCTCCATAGCGGCATGGTCGGTTTTGACAAGATCGTCATGTTTTCCGGACAGACAGCACCAGCGGAACGGCCCATATCCGTAATCAAACAGCTCCGGTCCGAGGATATCCTCTACATAAGACGGGAAGATAAAGCCTTCGGAAGTATCAACTCCGTTTTTGGAGATGTCTTTATTTCCTGCATCGAATACTGCCTTCATGAAGGAGTTTCCGTAGTCAAAGAAATATGCACCGCGCTCCACCAGAGTTTTGATCAGATGGAAATGAGTGGTAAGAGAGCGGTCTACCAGCTCACAGAAGTGCTCCTTGTCGTGATCGAGCATTGCGGTACGTTCTTCAAAGGTCAGACCCTGCGGACAGTAGCCGCCATCATAAGGTACATGACAGGAGGTCTGGTCAGACAGCA
>USQV01000275.1 GCA_900556965.1 uncultured Clostridium sp. | reverse complement strand
CCCCACAATGGGATGGCCGATGCTGGCCAGATGGGCCCGGATCTGATGGGAACGCCCGGTCAAAAGGGTAACTCTTAACAAAGTGCAGTCCTCTGTTGCGGCGATCGGCTCGTATTTTGTGACGATCCTGAGCGCCTCCTTCGCGGGATCCGGTCGATCCAGTATGGATACCTTGTTTTTGACCTCATCCTTTAACAGCCATCCATCGATGGTCTTTCCCTCTGTCATTTTTCCGGCAACGATACACTGATAATACTTATGAACAGATCGATCGCGGAATATTTCCGAAAGCATCTGAAGACCGGCAAGGGATTTGCCGCAGGCTACGATGCCGCTTGTATTGCGGTCAAGACGATTGCAGACGGAAGGACGAAAGCTCCGAAGATCTTCCTTTTTGATACTGCCCTGCTCTAAAAGATAAGAGATCAGGTATTCCACAAGGGAAACGTCCTCCGGCTTTGCCTTCTGAGAAAGCATTCCGGAGGGCTTGTTGACAAGAAGGATATCGCTGTCTTCATAAAGGATATCCAACTCGGTATCGGAGAGACGCCCTGCATTAGAAGAAAAGGAATGGTATGGCTCCGGAAGCCTTTCTGAAAATTTATCGATGGTCTCATCGGCTAAAAAGAGCTTTATCACATCGCCCTCTACAAGCTTCTCGGAACCCTCGCACTTCTTTCCGTTCAGCGTGATGTTTTTCTTCCGCATCATCTTGTAAAAAAAGCTCTTTGGAGCAAGGGCCATATATTTTGAAAGAAGCTTATCCAGACGTTGTCCGGCTTCGTTTTTATTAATGGTGATCTCCTTCATCGGCTGCCTCCTACTCTACATCGAAAGGCTCTTTAAGAGCTTTTCTACATGAGGTGCGCTTCCGTCATCCTCCTCCTCTGTCACAGGCTTGAGGCTCGCAAGACGGTTAAGATAGTTTCTCTTTTCTACCATGATCTTAGCGTTTCCGTCTAACTTCCAGCCTGTAAGCATTTCATTCAGGAACTTTTCTCCTTTTTTCACATTGATATCCTTTTGCGGACAGAACAGGTATACACCGCCGGGATGTATTACAGCCGCATCGATGGGCATGATCAGATCATTGGAGGTAATGATCAGATCATAAAGTACCGGAAACTTTTCTTCGTAGGGTCTTACGGCTTCGTAAAAATCCTGTGGAGTTTCTTTTATCTTCCACGCGGCGACCAGCGGGGATGCGGTGTTCGCCATTGGCAGAACAAGAAGGATGGCACTGATCGTAAGAAGGTTATTGAGAGAAGTCCAGCTGATAAACAGCCGGGAGATCAGTAATGCCGCGATTGCCGCCAGAAAGCCTGCGATGATGATAAGCTGCCTTTTGCGGCGGGCCTTGCGGTAGCCGTACATGCCCTTTTTAATTTTTTTATTCAAAGTATTTCCTCTTTTCGTCGTTTATTTCCAAGTAATGAACTGCATCAGAAGGCGGTGTGGGAGTACCTTGCAAAGTATAAAGAACAGCTTCATCGGAAGTCCTGCGATGGAGATCTCCCGTCCCATCTGGCTGTCCCGGATCGCCTGACGGACGACCTTTTTGGGCTTTACCATGACCCACTTTTTATATGACGTGAGCTTTCCTCCATGCAATGCAATATCAAAGAACTCGGTCTTTACCGGCCCCGGACACACAGCGGTTACGGTGATCTGCTTTTTGCGAAGCTCTGCATTAAGTCCGCGGCTGTAGCTTAAGACAAAGGCCTTTGACGCCGCATAGACGGCAAAGCCTGGCTGTGGTAAAAAGGCGGCGGCAGACGCAAACTGGATGATCCTGCTGTTTGAGGAAATATAGGGAAGTACACATTCCGTAACAGCCGTTAATGCTTCACAATTTAAGCGGATCATACCGATGGATTCCTGTTCGCTGACGGTTCCGACAGCGCCTGTCGCTCCGAAGCCGGCGGCATTTACCAGTATCTTTACCTCCGGTCTGATCTCATCTAAGGCATCCGATAGCTTTATTCTGTCTTCTTGTCTTGAAAGATCGAGAACAAATTTTCGACATTTTACAGGCAGCCTTCCGTCAAATTCGTCAAGCCGCTCCTTTCTTCTGGCGATCACCCATATTTCCTCTAATGCAGCAAAACGATCGGCTAATTCATAGACCATTTCGCGTCCCATTCCGGAAGATGCTCCGGTTACAATCGCAATTTTCATTCAGATCACCTCTTTTTTCCTTTTCTCGGATGGATCAGGCAGCGCTTGTCGTATCCGATCAGATCTTTTCGTCCGGCTAAGATCAGTGCTTCATATACCAGATCATAGTTCTTCGGGTTCCGATACTGGATCAGGGCCCGCTGCAT
>USQV01000274.1 GCA_900556965.1 uncultured Clostridium sp. | reverse complement strand
GGGCAAAGCCCTCCGGGATATAAAACTGCTTTTTATTCTCAGCAGAAAGCTCCACGCCGAACCACTTTCCGTAGGTTTCGGAATGTGTTCTCAGGTCAACCGCCACATCAAAAACGGTTCCGCGGACGGCACGCACCAGCTTGCCCTGCGGGAACTGCTTCTGGAAATGAAGACCCCGGAGAACACCCTTTACGGACATGGACTGGTTATCCTGAACGAATACCATGTCAAGTCCGGCCTCTTTAAAATCATTCTGGTTATACGTTTCCATAAAGTAGCCGCGCTCGTCCTTAAATACCGTCGGCTCGATCACGTAAAGTCCTTCTATTGTCTTTCCTTCTGCTTCACAAGCTGTTACTTTAATCTTTCCCATTTGTTTTACCTCTTTTCATTACCTTCTATATCCGCACTACATGATAGCACTGCTTACTTTTTCTGTCCAGTAGCTCTTATTCATCGTACACCATAAAATCATCCTGCGCGGCAGTTTTTTGTACCGTTTTCCCATCCGATATCCCAAATATTTGCAGCCGCTCATATAGATAAGGCGCGGGAGCAGGAAGGCTTTTTTATTTTTGATCAGATAGGAGGCCGTACTTTTTACCAGCCGGATCCCTTCTCCCTCCGACCGGATCCCGGCAAACACCTCCGGATGATCTGCCTGAGATACCGCGAGATCAAAATTCCGATGAAACTGCTGAAGTCCGGAGTAGTTGTGGGAATGGATCACCTCCGCATCTGCCGCATAAGCGATGGCATATCCATTTTTAATTGCCCCTGCCGCAAAGATCATATCCTCATTAAAGATCGTCTTTTTCGTAAATCCTCCCAGCAAGAGATAACGCTCTCTGCGGTACGCCGCACAGACATTTGAGCAGAAGAAGGTCTTGATCCCCAGCTTTGGAATGTCCTCTGCCGTTTTTATCCGTCCCTGATCAGGATAATTAAAGCTTCGGGTATAACGCTCGATCACGCCGCAATTGCGGTCAGGAAGCTGCTTTGCATACGCGGCTGCGATCCGCTCATCTGAAAACAGGGCCCTGCTCAGGTTTTCCAACAGCCTGTCATTATATGGAAGTGCATCATCTGTCATGAGAACACAGACATCTGCGTCAGATTTCCGGATGGCGGCATCCCGCGTTGCTCCATGGTCAAATTCTTCCCGGGTCAGATGGAACACGGATAAGTTTTCCGGCAGCTTTCCCGCCTTTAAGATCCAACTGTCCCAATATGGCTTTTCCGTATTCATTATAATTATGCGGTTCACCGGAATTGTCTGCTTTTCCAGTCTTTTCAGTAATTCCTCAAATCGCTTTCCCGGCCGGTAGACCGGTATCACCACATCAATTTTCATGTTTCCTCTTTTCTGCCTTTCCCCTGATTCCAAAGGCACCGATCACACCAAAGCATACCATGAGCATTGCCGTCAAAAGCACATAGGCCATCGCACCTCCGGTGATCCCGCCCCGCATGACAAAGGGATCCGAAATAAGGATGGCCGTGATCCCCACCAGTCCGTATACGCTGAAAATATATTTTTGTTTTTTCATTATGATAAGGGCATAATAGAACAGGCTCATGTATGCGTTTAATGCACCGCCCAGTATGATAAGCACAAGGGCAGTCCTGCAATCCTTTAACATGTATTTAAGGTTCGGATACAGAAGGCTCAGAACCGGGATTCCCAGAATATAAGCGCCGCCCACTGCCAGCACAGAAAGCACGGAGATGACACCGGCCAGCCGTCCGGCCAGTCTGACGAACCGTCCCGTCCGTCCCATCTCCCACTCCAGCGACAGCTTGGTCAGATACGGCCGGATCACAAATCCGGCCACCAGATTGATCACGCTGGTGGGCATAAAGATCGCTCCGTACACAGCCATATCCCGGTCAGCCATACAGTGCTCGATCGCATATTTCGATGCCGAGAAGATGTAAAAATCCAGTACAGCAGACAAAAACAGCAGTGAATTGTCCTTAAACAGGCGGAAACGCTTTCCGGCTCTTACCGTCCAGTCGATATTCGTAAGCTCCCGGATCACAAGGACATCCATGATAAAAAAGCCTGCGATCTGTGCCGCTGCCGCCCATACACTGGCGATAACGAGCTGCTTTGTCGCTGACAGCACAGAAAGAAAAACCGCAACCGACAAAATCGTCCGGAATGCATTGGACTTTCCTGTCAGATACAGTCTCCCGCTTCTCTGGAACTCTGCCTCATAGGTATCTGCCAGCGCATCCGTTACCTTGTAGACGACCATAAGGAAGATAACTGCGCCTTTTTCTGCTGAGAAGCCGCCGCATAAGGAATAGATCAGTCCCACCAGTATGGCGGCA
>USQV01000273.1 GCA_900556965.1 uncultured Clostridium sp. | reverse complement strand
GTATAGGTTGTCTATGCGGCAGCACTCCTGATCTTTGCCTATATGTCCTCCGCAATGGGAAAGGCCGGTGTGCTGGTCATCCTGTATTCACTGCTTCTTATACCGACAGAGGTATATTACCGCGGCGGCTGGGAGAAGCTTTATTACTGGCCGAATCAGCTTAGATATAATTCATTGGCGGAGGAGACCTACGGGAGATATGGTGATGAAATTTTCCAAAAGCAGGTCTATATCATCGGAAACAAGTATGAGCTGAGTGAGTTTACCGCCAAAACCTTCCTTAAGGTCTACGGACGGAAAAGCGGAAACAGCGGATTGCCGATAAAATTCATTGAAAGCGCCTTCGATCTGGAGGAGCTCGGTGAGAATGATGTGCTCCTCAGGGAGGATCCGGAGCATAATGCGTATCAGGATGTAACGGCCTTTGCCAAGGAACAGCAGCTGGAGTATGTATACGGAAGCTATGCAGACGGCTGGGTGGATGAGGAAGCAAGGATCGTATTTACGAACGATGAAACAAAGGGGATCGTTCTCCAGTTTTATTATCCGGGCGAGATCACGGGAAATGAAGTGTGCCGGATCCGGGTCAACGGAGAGCGATTAACAGACATGGTATTTACAGACAACAGCATGGAGTATGAGATCAGTGCCGCACCTCATCAGACGATCTCATTGGAGCTCTCCTGCAATTTTTATGTAAAGGATGCAAAAGAACAAAGGGGAAAGGACCATCTGGCGATGATCGTCGGGATGGGGCCGAAACACGAAAAGCGGGGATGACAGAATGATGGTACAGAAGTATTTATTCCTCGGGATCATGGCTGTGATCATATTTGCTGCGGGGATCGCAGCAGCAGCCATCCTGTTTTTTATTAAAAAAACAGCGTATTTGAATCCGGTGAAACGGGAATTGAAAAAAGAAAAGCAGTGGCTCCGCCGCGGAGAGTTTAATGCGGCGATGGTTAAGGGAAGACAGAACTTAGAGCTGTTACTGAAGCTGGTAGCGGAGAATAATGGGATCCAGCTGGATAACACGGCTCAGGCTGTGGCGAATGCAAAAACCCAGATGGAGAAAAACGGAAGACGAAATCCGAGCCGCAAAAATGTGATGACCCACCAGCAGTTTGGATGGTGGATGGAGGAAAACGGATATCTGGATCGCGTAGCCAAGTGGGAGATGAACGAGGTGCGCGTCATCGGAAATAAAGCAGTCCATGAGAACTTCAGCTCAAAGGAGGAGGCGTGGACCCAGTTTAATTATCTGGAGGATATCCTGAAAACAGTTGCGGAAAAGCATGCAGGCCACAAAAGAAAGCATGCCCGCAATAACGAGTATAGACCGGGAAAGCAGACGGCAGCTCAGAAGCCCCGGCAGAACACAAAAAAAACGAATATCCAGTCTGCGAAGCCACAGTCCGGGCAGATAAAAAAGCCGACGGTAAAACAGCAGGCAGTCCAATCCGGAAAAGCGGCTCGCCAGTCCGGCCAGTCAAGGAAACAGGCAGTAAAGCAGTCTCAATCAGAACAGCCGTCGGTAAAACAGCCTCGTCAGTCCGGCCAGCCAAGGAAACAGGCGGTAAAGCAGTCCCAATCAGAACAGCCGTCGGTAAAACAGCCTCGTCAGTCCGGCCAGCCAAAGAAACAGGCGGTAAAGCAGCCGCAGCCATCGGAAAATAAGGCGGCCGGGGCAGAAAAAACAGCCCGCCGCAGATATTATCCGCGGCACAGAAGGACTTCCGGAAAGGGGCAGCCCTCAAATCTTGCACAGTAGCTCCGGAGGATGGAAATGAAGGGTTTAAAAAAGTATTTTTATTTTATACTGCCGGTGTTGGGTGTTCTGTTTTATCTGTTGTATCTGCACACCGCGGCGATCGACATGGTATATTCCGATTATATCCGGCTGATCAATTCCTATCTTCCGGATATATGGGATCCGAAAAAATTCTTTGTCCCGGATCTATTGACCAGAATTCCGGTCAATTATTTGGAACGGGCGATAAACGTAACGGTTTTTGAATACAGCGTTACCTTCGACCGGGTACTCAGTGTGCTGTGCTTTGGAGCATCGGCTTGTATTATCGCAGGCTACAGCTATCAAAAAAAGATCTCTTACGGCTGGTATGCGGTAATCATGGCAGTGATGTTCAGCCTGAATAAATGGGAGATGCTGTATAACGGAACCGGTTGGGCACATTTCCTTGCCTTTGCCTGTTTTTATTACAACTACCGGCTCCTCGATAAGGTATACGGAAATGAGTATGGAGCGCGCGCGGGAGCTATGACAGGTGCAGGGAGTGAGACAGATGCAGAGCGAAAGACAGGTGCAGGGGTACGAAGCCG
>USQV01000272.1 GCA_900556965.1 uncultured Clostridium sp. | reverse complement strand
CCCTCTCACGGCGTAAACCCGGGTTCGATTCCCGGACAGGTCATAAAAGGTTATCTGAAATCAGATAACCTTTTTTGTTTGCCTTTTTGCGAGACCAACGTAAAAACTGCTGCCGCAGGAAAGCCGTTCAGTGCATTCCGCCTGAGGCTCTCCTGCAGCAGCAGTCCTGTAACGCAGATCTTTTCGATCTGCTTTTTCAGCTCTTACAGCAGCTTATCCACCATTGCCATAAGCTCATTTCCCATTCTTGCAGATTTTTCTTCTGCATCCTCCATGGAATTGCCCTTTACACCATAGTAGAATTTGATCTTCGGTTCCGTTCCGGAGGGACGGATACAAAGCCATGCACCGTCATTCATATCGTAATACAGCACATTGGAGGTCGGAAGTCCTGTGGGATTTACCGCACCTGTAGCCGTATCGGTGATGGTATCTGCCTTATAATCCCTGACAGCCGTAACAGAATATCCACCCAGCTCCTTTAACGGAGTCTTTCTGAAATACTCCATGATCTCTTGAATCTTTGCCAGTCCCTCGATGCCCTTAAGGCCGATGGACTTAACGGTATCTTTATAATAGCCGTACTTTTCATACATTGCGAGCATGGCATCCCAGAGCGTCATGCCCTTCTCTTTATAGTAGGCGGCAGCTTCGCAGAGTGCGGCAGTTGCGGAGATTGCGTCTTTATCACGGGCATACGTCCCGATCAGACAGCCGTAGCTCTCCTCCATGCCGAACATGTAATGACCCTTTCCTGTCTGCTCCTCTTTTAAGATCTGCTGACCGATATATTTGAAGCCGGTAAGGACTTCAACCAGCTCACAGCCATAGTGGGCAGCGACAGCATCGACGAGATTCGTTGTAACGATGGACTTGACCACCTGTCCGTCTGCCGGGATCTCTCCCTTTTTCTGCTTCTGGCTGAGAACATAGTCACACAGCAGGGAACCGGACATATTTCCGGTCAGCGGAATATAGCTTCCGGAGCTTGTATCCTTTACATAGACGCCGAGACGGTCTGCATCCGGATCTGTCGCCAGTACAAGGTCTGCATTTTTCTCCTTTGCAAGCTTAAGTCCCAGCGTGAAGGCTTCCTCAGCCTCCGGATTCGGATAGCTTACGGTCGGGAAATTCCCATCCGGGAGCTCCTGCTCCGGAACCACATACACATTCTCAAAGCCCAGCTCTTTCATCACACGTCTCGCTGGAATATTTCCTGTTCCGTGCAGGGGTGTATAAACGATGGTAAGCTCCTTCTGCATTTTGTCGATGGCTTCCTGATTTACGACCTGTGCCTTAACATGAGCGATATATTTATCGTCGATCTCACTTCCGATGATCTGGAATTTTCCGGATCTTACCGCTTCCTCCTCTGTCATCGTCTTTACAGAGGAAAGATCCTCGATCGCCAGTACCTCTGCGGTCACTCCCTTATCATGAGGCGGTGTGAACTGTGCGCCGTCTTCCCAGTATACCTTATATCCATTATATTCCGGCGGGTTATGGCTCGCAGTAATATTGATGCCTGCAATACAGCCCAGCTCTCTTACCGCAAAGGAAAGCTCCGGTGTCGGACGCAGAGTTTCAAATTTATATGCCTTGATCCCGTTTGCAGCCAGTGTCATTGCGGCCTCCATGGCAAATTCCGGGGACATACGGCGGGAATCAAAGGCAATGGCAACTCCTTTTTCTTCTCCGCCCTGTTTTTTAATATAGTTTGCAAGGCCCTGGGTCGCACGGCGTACCGTATAGATGTTCATGCGGTTGATCCCTGCTCCGATAATACCGCGCAGTCCCGCTGTGCCGAACTCCAGATCCATATAAAACCGTTCTTTGATCTCGTTTTCATTGTCTGAGATCGCCCGAAGCTCATCCTTTGTAGCTTTGTCAAAATATGGATCGTCGAGCCATTGCTGATATATCTTCATGTAATCCTTCATGTGCTTTGCTCCCCTCATTTATTTCTTTTTTCGATAAAGCCGAGGCTATCGGATGGCTACATTATACTCCAACCATTTACAAAAATAAAGCACTTTCACTCTGAGAGAAGCTTTTCCATAAAGCTGAGGCGCCGGATCTCCTGCTGCTTTAAGACCACGATCTTTTCCGTATTCCGGGCCGGAATCCATGCCTTATTGGTATTATAATAGAAATTGATCTGCTTCCAGTATTTTTCCGGATAACAGAACCGGACTCTCAGGTTCTGCCACTCAGACTCCGAGAGCGGCCGTACGGAATCATATGCAGAAAGCATCTTCTGCGCGATGTGCAGATCCCAGCTGTATTTCTCCAGGATTTTCCGCATAAAGCGATACAGATCTGCCATCTGCACATCAAAGTTC
>USQV01000271.1 GCA_900556965.1 uncultured Clostridium sp. | reverse complement strand
ACGCATCGTCAGGCTCTCTAAAAGCTTTGTGACTGCCCTCTCGATCATAGAATAGGTAAATCGTCCGCCTTCCATGTCATCTTTGCTGCCCGGATTCATAAAGACAGAGAATCTGGCCTCGTCCTCCTCGTCAAATAGATCGCCTATACTGCTGTTATCCCTGATCTGACGAAGCTCCTCTATAATATCGCTCCACGGATTTAAATAAAATTCCTTCCCCTGACGACAGCATGCGGATTTCAGTGTAATAATGTGTCTGGAGGACGCCAGCTTCAGACAGCTTTCAAGAAATTCCGTCTTTCCTACGCCCTCCTCACCGGAGACTACGATACAGCTGACCGAATCTCTCTGACTTTTTTCCAGAAATTCACTGAAGGCAAACAGCTCCCTGTTTCTTCCGATAAACGGAAGCTCTGCAGGACTGCTTTCCGTTTTTATATGCTCTTTAACATGGAAGATCCTCTGGAACAATTCCCGGATCTTTCTTGAGGGCTCCACGCCCATTTCTTCTCTAAGGCATTTTTCCAGATCATAGTAAAGCCGGACGGCCATGATATAGTCCCCCTGCTTTGCATACATATCCATCAATTCATAATAGGGATCCTCCCGGTATGGATTCTCCTTTATCAGGATATTTCCATATTCCTGCATGGAATGAAGATCCTGATCCTTTTTTGCCTGTTCAAATTTTTCGGATATACTCCGGATGGACTCCTTGTTCTGGCGATCTCTTATCTCCTCCACCCATTCCTCAAACTCATAGCAGTTTTTAATATAAAAATAATTCAGGAACGGCTCCTTGAGGCAAAATTCCTCCGGCCGGATCCGATCCCAGTCAACAGACAGGCCGCAGTCGGGATTCAAAGAAACTCCTGTGTGTCCATTTGTCAGGATGACTTCCTTTCCGAGCTTTAGACGCACCTGATAGATCGCATCCCGCAGTTTTTTTCTTCCTACAGCCTCCTCCTCATCTCCCCACAAAAGGCAGATGGCCGCTTCTCTTGTGATCGTCTTTTTTACACAGAGGTAATACAGAAAGCCTTCCGCCTTCTTATATGGAAAGCTCACCGGTGCTCCATCCAAAAGGATCGACGGAGCACCGAACAGATGTACTTCGATTTTTTTCACGACCATTCCTCCCCTGTCCAATATCTTCTGCCATTTTACCATAATTTCGTCTCAGATTCCACCGGAACTGTCGAATGTCTTTCCACTTTTTCGGAAATTTTAGACGTTTTTTTGACTCCGTTCTGCTATTATCTAATTATAATGAATTCAGTTAAAATTAATCAGCGAAAGAAAGGATGATACAGCTATGACCAATAATGAGATCGGAAAGGCCATGACAATCAAACTGGATCCGGTGCTCCCGGAATATCCTGTATTTAAAGAAGGGATCCGTCGTGCTCCCATGCGTGAACTGACACTCTCTGATCATGAGAAAAAGCTTGCCGTAAAAAATGCCCTTCGCTATGTGCCGGAAGAACTGCACGAAGCTCTTGCACCGGAATTTATGGAAGAACTTTTAACCAGAGGACGTATTTACGGTTATCGTTTTATGCCGAAGGAGCGGATCTACGGAAAGCCGATCGATGAATATAAGGGAAACTGTGTTCAGGGTAAAGCGTTCCAGGTTATGATCGACAATAACTTAAACCATGAAGTCGCTCTGTATCCCTACGAGCTGGTTACCTACGGGGAAACCGGACAGGTCTGCCAGAACTGGATGCAGTATCAGCTTCTTAAAAAATACCTTGAGGTCCTGACCGATGAACAGACACTTGTTGTAATGTCCGGACATCCCCTCGGACTGTTCCATTCCCACAAGCAGGCACCCCGTGTGCTTATCACAAACGGCCTTATGGTCGGTGAAGGAGACAATCCGAAGACATGGGCAAAGGCAACGGCTATGGGCTGCTCCTCCTACGGACAGATGACGGCCGGCGGCTGGATGTATATCGGACCGCAGGGTATCGTTCACGGCACCTTCAATACGATCCTTAATGCAGGCCGTAAATTCCTCGGTGTTCCTGCCGACGGAGATCTTGCCGGACACTTATTCGTTACAAGCGGCCTTGGCGGAATGAGCGGCGCACAGCCAAAGGCGATCGAGATCGCCGGTGGTGTCGGTATCGTTGCCGAAGTGGATTCCTCCCGTATCGAGACCAGACACAGCCAGGGCTGGGTAAAGCTTATCGCAGAATCCCCGGAAGAAGCCTTCAGGCTCGCACGTACCTATATGGATAAAAAGGAGCCGATGTCCATCGCATTCCATGGCAACATTGTTGACCTCCTTCAGTACGCAGTAGACCATCATATTTCCATCGACCTGCTGTCTGACCAG
>USQV01000270.1 GCA_900556965.1 uncultured Clostridium sp. | reverse complement strand
CCTGCAAGAGAGCGGGGATACGCGGCTGTATGAAAATCTGTATACGCTTCCTCTTGGCTTTGTGCTCCCCTCCGGACTGGAGGATAACTGGCAGTACGAAATGGACAACCCGGCGGAGGTGCAGAACGATCTTTGCCTCTTACTGGGAGTCGACGATGTTCTGGTTCCCATCGAAACACAGACAGGAGTGGGAACATGCACTTTTACGGCTGATATCCCAGGAGAATATTATGCATTTTCCGACAATAAAAAGTTAAAGAGCATACGGGCAGAGCTGCCCTCCGGAAATAAAAGCTTTAATAATGTAGACCGGCGCTATTTTATGGAGCTTGGAAATCTTCAGGGCGGACAGGAGGTGACCTTCACAACAGAGGAAAATGGAGAGGCCCTTACGCTGAAGGTATACCGCTTCTCCAATCGGGCTATGATCGAGGCCTACGATGCTTTAAACGATATGCCGCTGCGACTGACAAGCTGGACCGACTCAAAGCTTTCCGGCACCTTCTATGCAGAGGAGGCAGGAGTGCTGTTCACCTCGATCCCGTATGATAAGGGCTGGACCGTGAAAATAGACGGAAAAAAGTATATGACACGGAAGGCCTTTGATACTTTCTTAGCGGTAGACGTATCCGCCGGGAATCATGAGATCACGCTCACTTATTTCCCGGAAGGCCTGCGTTTGGGCTGCCTGCTTTCAGGGGCATCGCTCCTTCTTCTGCTGCTTCTGGTGATCATCAGGCGATGGATGGACAGCCAACGCAGAAAGACAGACAATATAGAAACAAGAGAGACATCATAAGAGAGACATCATAAGAGAGACATCATAAAGGAGGAAACATCATGAAACTTTGGGGCGGAAGATTTACGAAGGAAACCGATCAGCTGGTGCACAACTTTAACGAATCCATCTCATTTGATCAGAAATTTTACAGACAGGACATCGAAGGCAGTATTGCCCATGTGACAATGCTGGCACGTCAGGGCATTTTAAGTGAGGAGGATAAGGATGTGATCATAAAGGGACTTTGCGGCATTCGGGAGGATCTGGACTCCGGAAAGCTTGAGATCACCTCCGAGTACGAAGATATCCATTCCTTTGTGGAAGGGGTTCTTACCGAGCGTATCGGAGAGGCCGGAAAGCGGCTCCACACCGGAAGAAGCAGAAACGATCAGGTCGCCCTTGACATGAAGCTTTACACAAGAGATGAGATCGATGAGCTGGATGGACTTTTAAAGGGGCTTTTAAAGGAGCTTCTTGTTCTTATGGAAGGAAATCTTCATACATATATGCCGGGCTTTACCCACCTGCAGAAGGCACAGCCGGTCACTCTTGCCCACCATCTGGGTGCATATTATGAAATGTTCCGCCGTGACAGAAGCCGTCTTAAGGACATCAGGGACAGAATGAACTATTGTCCGCTGGGATCCGGGGCATTGGCCGGAACCACCTACCCCCTCGACCGGGTGTATACGGCAGAGCTCCTTGGCTTTGACGGGCCGACGCTAAACAGCATGGACTCCGTTTCGGACAGAGATTATCTGATCGAGCTTTTATCGGCACTGTCGATCATTGCCATGCATCTTTCCCGCTTCTCCGAGGAAATTATCATCTGGAACAGCAATGAATACCGCTTTGTGGAGATGGATGATTCCTACAGTACAGGAAGCAGTATTATGCCCCAGAAGAAAAACCCGGATATTGCAGAGCTGATCCGCGGCAAAGCAGGCAGAGTGTATGGCGCGCTTGTTTCCATGCTCACGGTTATGAAGGGAATCCCGCTGGCTTACGATAAGGATCTGCAGGAGGATAAGGAGATGACCTTTGATGCCATCGACACGGTCAAAGGATGTATCCTTTTGTTTACCGGAATGATCTCTACGATGACCTTTAGAAAGGATGTTATGGAGGAGAGTGCGAAAAAGGGCTTTACGAACGCCACGGATGCAGCAGATTATCTGGTGAACCACGGAGTTGCCTTCCGGGACGCCCACGGGATCATCGGACAGCTGGTTTTAATGTGTATTGAAAAACAAAGATCGCTGGACGAGCTTACTTTAGAGGAATTTAAATCTGTATGCCCGGTGTTTGAAGCAGATATTTATGAGGCAATCTCCTTAAAGACATGCGTAGAAAAGAGGATGACTATCGGTGCTCCCGGAGCGGAAGCCATGAAGAATGTTATTGAGCTCTATAAAAAAGAACTGTGTTCATGAGGAGGAATTAAAAGCGGATCGCGAAGCTCTGCTTTACTCCTGGATATCTGGATATAACGAAAAGAGCTGCTCGATGAAATATCTGAGCAGCTCTTTTCAATATCAATATGGAAAGGGGAAGGAAGGCCCCCTTGG
>USQV01000269.1 GCA_900556965.1 uncultured Clostridium sp. | reverse complement strand
GGGGATTCCGAGGGACATCAGCCATTTGGAAAGGAAGGTGTGGCGTTCGTAAATGCGGAGAGCGATCTCTGAGCCGGATGGGGTTAACGTGATGAAGCCGGCGTGGCTGATCTCAATATGCCCTTTCTCGCGTAAATTTTTCATGGCTACACTGACACTGGGCTTGGAATAGCCCATTTCAGCGGCAATATCAACAGACCGAACTACAGGAAGCTTTTTGCTTAGGATCAGTATGGTTTCCAGATAATCCTCTGCGGATTCGTTACCACGCATATATATATCTCCTCCAATCATTACATTTGCATCATTTAAAGATACCGGGGTCAGAAGCCCCCGATTTTGATGCCTACGGATTGTTCCGTGCTGCGCACTTTTCACAATCCTACCCTATATTCGCATATCGTGGGTTTAGACCTTTTACCCTGGCATCATTTAATTATACCATCTGGTTTTTTAAAAAGCAATGAACAATAGTCAAATTTCATTGATCCTCGCGTCCGGAAAAAAATGTGCATTTTCAAAGAAAAGACAGCATGGTTCGGGATAGACACAGAATGGAAAATATGATAAAATATTAATAAAAAGATAGGAGGGTGAAGTATGGGTCTTTTACAGGTTGGTGTAGGTGCATTGAACAGTGTTCTGGCAGATCAGTGGAGAGAGTATTTCTACTGTTCCGCTCTGGATGCAGATGTATTAGTTAAAAAAGGTGAAAAAAGGACATCCAAACGCTCCTTTAATACAAAGGGGAGCGATAACCTGATCTCAAACGGTTCCATTATCGCTGTAAACGAGGGGCAGTGTATGCTCATCGTAGAACAGGGTGCTATAGTTGAGGTCTGTGCACAGGCAGGAGAATTCGTTTTTGATTCCTCCACAGAGCCCAGTATTTTCTACGGGAACTTAAAGGAAAATATCGTTAAGAGCTTTAAGACCTTCGGTAAGAGATTTACCATGGGCGGCGAGACCGCGAAGGATCAGAGAGTCTACTTTGTTAATACAAAGGAGATTTATGGCAACAAATACGGAACAACGAATCCAGTTCCGTTCCGGGCAGTGGAACCGAATATCAATCTGGATCGTCTTGTTTCACTCCGCTGTCACGGTGAATATGCATACCGTATCACAGATCCGATCCTTTTTTATAAGAACGTATGCGGCAATGTAGAAGGTGACTACACGAGAGACCGTATCGATTCCCAGTTAAAGAGTGAGCTTTTAACAGCCCTTCAGCCGGCATTCGCAAAGATCTCTGATATGGGTATCCGTTATACGTCTATCCCGGGTCATACGATGGAAGTATCCGACGCACTGAACGAGGTATTGTCTGCCCGCTGGGGTGAAAGATACGGTATTGAAATCAGTACCTTCGGCGTAAGCTCCATCCGTGCTTCCGAGGAAGACGAGAAGGCGATCAAGGAGAAGCAGGACGAAGCTTCTTATGCAGATCCCAGGCTTGCCATGGCTTTCCTGACGAAATCTCAGGGCGAAGCAATGAAAGCTGCTGCTTCCAATGAAGGCGCCGGCCCGATGATGGCCTTTGCCGGAATGAATATGGCGGCAAATGCCGGCGGCATCAACGCAAATAACCTGATGGCAATGGCACAGATGCAGAACGCACAGCAGGCTGCTCCTCAGACAGCCCCGGCACAGGCTGCTGCTCCTTCGGCAGTAGCAGGCTGGACCTGCAAGTGCGGAGCGACCGGAAATACCGGAAAATTCTGCGTTAACTGCGGAAGTCCGAAGCCGGAGGATCCGGGCTCATGGACCTGCAGCTGCGGCGCTAAGAACAAAGGCAAATTCTGTATGGAATGCGGAAAACCGAAGCCGGCAGGAGCACCATTATATCGATGCGATAAATGCGGCTGGGAGCCGGCAGATCCGACACATCCGCCGAAATTCTGTCCGGAATGCGGTGATGTTTTTGACGACAATGACCTTAAATAAAATTGATTGAAGATCAAAAGAGTTTGGACTATGCGGAGCCAGTTCCTGTCCGGGAGCTGGCTCCTTACAGCTTGTAACGATGAAGGTACTGAATAGTTACATACAAAGATTATATTGCGGCTGTATGGCGTTTGATAATGGCATCCTAACCGTGTGAAAGGGGAAATACAATTGGAAACAGTGCAGTCAAAGAAAAGCAGGAGCCTGACAGAAGGATCCATAACGGGGGGCTTGATCTCCTTTGCGATCCCTTTGCTTTTCGGTCAGCTCCTGCAGCAGTGCTACAATATGGCAGATGCGTGGGTTGTTGGGAACTTCGCCAGTAATGACGCCTTTGCTGCTGTCAGTATGGCCGGTCATATCACATTCACGGTGATCGGTTTTTTTAACGGGATCGCCATCGGGGGCGGT
>USQV01000268.1 GCA_900556965.1 uncultured Clostridium sp. | reverse complement strand
GAGTGCCCCTTCAACACGGTCCTGATCCATGGACTTGTCCGTGACTCTCAGGGACGCAAGATGAGTAAATCTCTCGGCAACGGTATCGATCCCCTCGAGGTTATCGATAAGTACGGTGCAGATGCCCTTCGTATGACGTTAATGACCGGAAATGCCCCCGGAAATGATATGCGTTTCTACTGGGAGAGAGTAGAGGCCAGCAGAAACTTTGCAAACAAGGTATGGAATGCAAGCCGTTTCATTATGATGAATATCGAGAAGGCGCCGGTTTGCGATGTAGCCCTTTCTGATCTTACCATGGCCGATAAATGGATCCTTTCCAAGGCAAATGACCTTGCCAGAGAAGTGACCGAAAATATGGATAAGTTCGAGCTGGGAATCGCTCTCCAGAAGGTCTATGATTTCATCTGGGAGGAATTCTGCGACTGGTATATCGAGATGGTGAAGCCGCGTCTCTGGAATGATGAGGATACCACTAAGGCCGGAGCGATCTGGACCTTAAAGACAGTCCTTATCAATTCCCTGAAGCTCTTACATCCGTTTATGCCTTTCATTACCGAGGAGATCTTCTGCAATCTTCAGGAGAAGGAGGAATCTATCATGATCTCCTCATGGCCGGAGTACCGTGCTGAGTGGAATTTTGCAGAGGAGGAAAATGCAGTCGAAACGATCAAGGAGGCAGTTCGCGCGATCCGAAATGTGCGTACCTCCATGAATGTTCCGCCGAGCAAAAAGGCAAAGGTCTTCGTTGTTTCCGACAATGAAAAGGTGCGCGAGATCTTTGAACACAGCAAGGTATTCTTTGCAACCCTCGGATATGCCGGTGAGGTCGTTATCCAGGCAGACAAGGCCGGTATCGATGAGGATGCGGTATCTGCTGTTGTTCCGCAGGCAGCGATCTATATGCCTTTTGCTGAGCTTGTAGACATTGAAAAAGAAACAGAGCGTCTCCGTAAGGAAGAAGAACGTCTTTTAAAGGAGCTGGCACGTGTAAACGGAATGTTAAACAACGAGAAGTTTGTGAGCAAGGCACCTCAGGCGAAGATCGACGAGGAGAAGGCAAAGCTTGAAAAATATACGCAGATGATGGAGCAGGTCAGGGAAAGACTTGGTCAGCTCGCAAAATAAGCAGTCAGGTTTAAGGTTTGTGAAACTTGACGCGTGATCCCGCGAAACGGGCGGTCTGTAAGTAACTGTCGAAATCAAACGATATGTTTTGCTTGCAGGCCGCCTCAAACTTTAGTATGATGAAAAACGGAGGAAGGCTATGGAAAGAAGGACTGGAGAAACGGCAGCGGAGTATCTGGAGCGGATACCGGAGTTTGCCGTCAAAAAGAGCGACCGCAATACGGTCAGAGGATTTTTAAACCGTCTGGGAAATCCGGATAAGGGTATGAAAATATTTCATGTAGCCGGGACAAATGGAAAAGGTTCTGTCTGTTCCTTTCTGTCTTCCGTGTTAAAGGAAGCAGGAATTTCCCACGGCATGTTTACGTCACCCCATCTTACGGATATCCGGGAACGCTTCATGATCAATGGAGCCATGGTCTCGGAAGCCTTGTTTTCCGAAGCCTTTGAAGCAATATATCGTGAGGTGGAGGGATGGATTCGGGAGGGAAATCCGCACCCTACATATTTTGAATTTCTCTTTTATATGGGAATGTGGATGTTTTCCGAAAGCCGGATCAAGCTCCTTGTCCTCGAGACAGGAATGGGAGGGCTTAAGGATGTGACAAACGTGATCGAGGAACCACTCGTATCCGTGATCACCTCCATCAGTGTCGATCATACGGCATTTCTCGGAAAGACGATCCCTGAGATCGCCTCCCATAAAGCCGGTATCATAAAAGCCGGCTGCCCGGTCGTGTACGATGCAGCTTCTAAACCGGCCGCAGCAGTGATCAAAGCTCAGGCTGAAAAAATGGGGAGCAAGGCGTATGCAATCGGCCTGATCCCCTATAGGGCAGGTGAGGAGTCATTAAACATCAACGTTACCTATCAGGGGGAGCAAACTGCCTTTGAGGTTCCCTTTTCCGCTCCGTATCAGGCGGTGAATGCTGCTTTGGCTATTAAGGCACTGGAGGTATCAGGACTTTTGCTCGATGCAAAAACAGTGCAGCGCGGCATCCGGAGCATGCACTGGCCGGCAAGAATGGAACAGATCCTGCCGGGAGTTTATCTGGATGGCGCACATAATGAGGACGGGATCCGGGCCTTTTTAACGGCTGCCTGTCTTTTGAAGGAGAGGAAAAAACCAAAGGAGACAAGAATTCTGTTCTCTGTCGCATCTGATAAGGATTATAAAAGCATGCTTCAGGAGATAGGAGAACGTCTTGAGCCTGAGGTCTGTATTCTTACCGGTATGGATAACCACAGGGTAC
>USQV01000267.1 GCA_900556965.1 uncultured Clostridium sp. | reverse complement strand
GTTTCACAGCCTCTCTTTACGCTAAAGCAGCCCTGTCCCCTCAGGAAATCGATGAGAAGCAGATCCGGGGCGATTTCCGCTCCTGTTTTCTTTCCGTTGATCCATAATTCTATATACATCTTCTCATCCCTCCTTTTCCATTTCCGCGATCTGTAAAAGGGAACGTCTTACCAAAACAGAGCTTAAAAGACTTCTGTATTCGCTGCTGCCTCTCAGGTTGCTTCCCGTTACAAGGTTTTCCTTTACATACTCTCCCATGGCTTTTGCGCTTTCTTCATGGATCCCGGATGCAAGAAGCCCCTTTTCATCATGAAAACAGACTGCCGGCATCGGACGGGCTCCGATGGCGATCTTAAGCCCTGTCTCTGTCTTGACTGCACAGCAGGTCAGAACAGGGAAATCTGTCTTTGTATTTCTTTGAGAGAGATAGACTGCCTTCATCTTTTCAATAGGAACAAATACATGGGTCAGGATATCTCTGTCATACGGCATGCTGACAAATTCCTCTATCGACACCGTTCCTCCCTGATACAGCTCTACACTGGCTCCGACAGCCATAAAGAAGGTCAGGACATCAGAAAAGCCGTAGCGGCCGAAAATACTTCCGCCCACCGTTGCCAGATTCCGAAACTGGACTCCGACAATGTGTCTTACGCTCTCTCTTGCCGCTCCCTCAGTCATCCGATTCAGTCCTTCATGCTGTTCAAGCTGTCTGAGGGTCACCATGGCTCCGATTCGGTATCCCCCCGGAACCTCCTCGATGGTATCCAGTCCAAGATCAGACAGGTCTATCGCTGTCCCGACGCGCTTTTTCTGCATTTTAAGCCAGAGCATGCCCCCGATAACGGCATTCCCTTTTTTCTGGTTCAGTTCATACGCCTCTTTCAGGCTTTTCGGTTTCACATAGTTTACGATCTCGATCAAGACTTGAGCTCCTCCTTATTCTCTCGTGGCAGGCAGACATTGAGGATCATCGCGACTAATGCCGCCGGAACGATGCCGGAACCGCCAAAGATCAGTCTTACTGCCTCCGGAAGCTGACTAAGAATACCTCCATTTGCTCCGATCCCGTATCCAAGACCCAATGCCACAGAAACGATCGTCATATTTCTGGCGGTCAGAGGCTCTTTTACGATAAGCTGGATCCCGCTGATAACGATCGATGAAAACATCATAACGGCTGCACCGCCCAGAACACTCTGCGGCATGATGGAGATCAAAGCCGCAAGCTTCGGAAACAGCCCGCAGGCGATCAGGAAAACAGCTCCACAGGCAAGAGCAGAGCGATTGACGATCTTCGTCATTGTTACAAGTCCCACGTTCTGGCTGAAGGACGTATTCGGCAGTACACCGAACACAGCAGCCAGTGCAGAGCCGATACCGTCACAGATCACGCCGCCGGAAAGCTCTGTATCGGTGGCTTCGCGGCCGATGCCGCCTTCCATTACACCGGAGATATCTCCGACTGTCTCCACAGCAGTTACCACAAACATGATCAAAACAGGGATGATGGCCTTTGCCGTAAATACCGGTTTTACCGGAAGAAATTCCGGGAAGGAAAACCATGCGGCATCGGTGACCTTTGACCAGTTAAGATACCATGCCTTTGTCACCTCGACACCGTCGGCTGTCACAAAGGTATGATCTAAGAAAAGTCCCATTACCGCAGCGATCACATATCCGGCGATGATACCGCACAGGATACAGGAGGAGCTGGCCATTCCTTTTAAATAATGCTTAAAAATCAGGATGATAACAAGGACAGCCAGTCCAAGAAGCAGATTTTCTGCGGAACCGTAGTCCTTTGCCGCACTTCCTCCGCCAAAGGAGGAAACACCGACACCGATCAGTGACAGACCGATGGAAAGTACCACCGTTCCCGTAACGACAGCCGGAAGAAGCTTTCGGATCGGTCTGATAAAGAAACCGAGCACTCCCTCAAACAGTCCGCCGATCACAGAAGCTCCCATCATTGCGCCATAGGCCGCGACACCGCCGCCCATAACATTGGCAATACTCTGGAACACTCCGATAAAGCCGGAGCTGGTTCCCATAATGATCGGAACCTTACCGCCGACAGGCCCTATCGCGTAGAGCTGGATCAGTGTAACGATACCTGCGATCAGCATGGCATTCTGAAGCAAGGATACCTGCATGGCGATCAGTTCTTCTCCTCCGCCGATGGCAGCACAAAGATTGGTGATGATAAGAAGCGGAGTAAGGTTTCCTACAAACATGGCAAGCACATGCTGAAGCCCCAGCGGAATTGCTTCTTTTAATGGGATCCTGCCCTCAAATTCATAAGGTGAGGAATACTCCCCGTTTTTCTGTTTCTTGTTTTTCATAATTTTTCCTCTGTCATTCTGTAATTTCCATGACGGCCCCCATT
>USQV01000266.1 GCA_900556965.1 uncultured Clostridium sp. | reverse complement strand
GTAGAATTATTCGGTTATGAGCCGATCAACTGGTATATGAGCCTGTGTCTGGCTATATTCTGTACGCTTTTAGGCCACAGCGTATTCAGCTGGAGCTTAAAATATCTGACGCCGACCTATGTAAGTACGGCAAAGCTTGCCGCCCCGGTATTTGCTTCCGCTTCGGCGGTGATCCTCTTTGGAGAGATCCCCGGCCCGATCCAGATCATCGGCGGCGTGATCGTTCTTTCCGGTGTATACCTGTATGCGAAAAACGCCTGACAGGGTTGACAAAACGTTGAAAATCCTTTAGAATCAGTTTGTGTCTTTTTAAAGACCGACAAATATGGTCAAAGGCTGTGAATGGGAAAAGTAGGAAAAAGCGGCATTTCAGAGAAGAAGCGGCGGTGGGAAGCTTCTATGTGCGCGTTACTGAAACCGGCCCCGGGAGCTTTGTATGAAAAATACAACGTATTTTCGGCGTTAACGGATAAACGAGGAGAGCTTCTGGTATGAGCCGGAGGCTAAATTGGGTGGTAACGCCGGCTTTCGGTCCCTTTGGGAACGGAAGCCTTTTTTTATTATTTATATTTATATTTAGAAGCAAGAGGAGATCAGATTATGGCAAAGGACAAGAAAATGGTCGAGGCGATCACTTCCATGGAGGAGGATTTCGCACAGTGGTACACAGATGTGGTCAAAAAAGCAGAGCTTTGTGATTATGCCAGCGTAAAGGGCTGTATGGTCATCAAGCCGGACGGCTATGCAATCTGGGAAAATATCCAGAATGAGCTGGATAAGAGATTCAAAAAGACAGGCGTAAGAAATGTATATATGCCGTTATTTATTCCGGAAAGCCTTCTGGAAAAGGAAAAGGATCACGTTGAGGGTTTTGCACCGGAGGTTGCATGGGTTACCCACGGCGGACTTGAGCCGCTGCAGGAGAGATACTGTGTAAGACCTACCTCCGAGACATTATTCTGTGATTTCTATGCAAGAGATATCCATTCCTATCGTGATCTGCCGAAGGTATACAACCAGTGGTGTTCTGTAGTAAGATGGGAGAAGACCACAAGACCGTTCCTTCGTTCCAGAGAGTTCTTATGGCAGGAGGGACATACGGCACATGCTACTGCCGAGCAGGCTCAGGAGCGCACGATCCAGATGCTTAATCTGTATGCAGATTTCTGTGAGGACTTCCTTGCAATGCCGGTAGTTCGCGGACAGAAGACAGATAAAGAAAAATTTGCAGGCGCTGAGGCAACATACACCATCGAGGCGCTGATGCATGACGGAAAGGCCCTTCAGTCAGGAACCAGCCATAACTTCGGTGATGGCTTTGCAAAGGCCTTCGGGATTCAGTTTTCCGATAAGGATAACCAGTTAAAATATGTTCATCAGACCTCTTGGGGAATGACGACCCGTCTGATCGGTGCGATCATTATGGTACACGGCGATAACGAGGGTCTTGTTCTTCCGCCTAGAGTGGCTCCGACTCAGGTAGTGATCGTTCCGATCCGCCAGCAGCAGGAGGGTGTTCTTTCAAAGGCAAGAGAGATCGAGGAGGTTCTTTCCAACTTCCGTGTAAAGGTTGATGATTCCGATAAGAGCCCGGGCTGGAAGTTCTCTGAGTCCGAGATGCGCGGAATCCCGGTTCGTGTAGAGCTGGGGCCGAAGGATATCGAGGCAGGACAGGCTGTTCTTGTTCGTCGTGATACCCATGAAAAGATCACGGTTGCTCTCGATGAAGTTGCCGAGAAGGTCGGAGAGCTGCTCGAAACGATCCAGAAGGATATGTTTGAGCGGGCAAAGGCTCATCGCGATGCCCACACCTACGATGCCCACAATATGGAGGAGATGAAGGAGATCGCAGATAACAAGCCGGGCTTCATCCGGGCTATGTGGTGCGGCTGTCAGGAATGCGAGGACAAGCTCAAGGAGACCGTCGGTGTTACATCAAGATGCCTGCCCTTTAAGCAGGAGAAGATCTCCGATACCTGCGTATGCTGCGGAAAGCCGGCAACAAAGATGGTATACTGGGGCAAGGCATACTAGGTTAAAATAGAGAAATAACAGACAAAAATATGGCGGCAGACATGCGGACAGGCGAGGAGGCCCTGAAGGTGTGTCTGCCGTGATTCTCTTAATGCGGAGGAAACAAAAGAGGATGAGACGAAACAGGTGGTCTGTTCGGGATATGGCCTACGGCGGACTGTTTACGGCATTGATTGCGGTGGGAGCATTTATCAAGCTTACGATCCCGGTCCAGCCGGTTGCTATGCATTTTACGCTGCAGTTCTTTTTCGTGCTGCTGGCTGCCCTTCTTACCGGCTCCGGGAGTGCTTTTCTTAGCGTATGCACATACCTTCTGCTCGGTCTTTGCGGTCTTCCGGTGTTTGCCACAGGGGGC
>USQV01000265.1 GCA_900556965.1 uncultured Clostridium sp. | reverse complement strand
GACACCCCTTTATTCTTATAACCGAATTTTTCATAATAGTGGATCAGGCGGTCCTTACAGGTTAAGATCAGACCTTTTCTTCCTCTTTCCTTCGCGTCCCGGATCATCTGCTCCATAAGCTTTGCCGCGATTCCCTGTCTCTGGTATTCCGGGAGAACATCCAGCCCGAAAATGCTCTGGTAGGCTCCCTTCGGATCATGCAGGCTGCTGTCCTCATACATCTCATCCCGGATCGTTTTTTCATTCGTGACACAGCCATTTACAAATCCGATGATCTTTCCGTCATGAACTGCAACAAAAAAGGAATCAGGAAACGTTGCCAATCTGTGGGCAAAGGATGCCCGGTCTGCAGCCTCTGCCTTCGGAAAGCAGACAGCTTCTATTGCAGTTACCTGATCCAGATCCTCAGATACTGCTGTACGAATTGTTATATCAGTCATTTTTTTGTCTTCCTTTTGAATATGTTTTTTCCGTTCTTACGCTATCTTTATTTTCTCAGATTCGCGTTTTACATGCCTCTCTGGGCAAAGTAATATCCAACGCCCCATTTCGTGTGAACATATTTGGGATCGCTGGGGCTGGGCTCGATCTTCTCACGGAGCCTGCGGACGTGTACGTCCACGGTGCGGACATCTCCTCCATCCATAGCCTTGTTGCCCCACACATAATTAAGCAGTGCTTCCCTGCTGTATACCTTATTGGGGTTCATGACCAGAAGCTCTAAAAGATCAAATTCCTTGGCCGTCAAATTGATCTCTTTATTCTGGATAAAAACGCGTCTGCTGTCTCTATCCAGCTTCAGATCTCCGCATACGACCACACTGCTGCTCTGGGCAGTGCTTTTTCCGTTCTTTCTTGTATTTCTTCTGATGATCGCCTTGATACGAGCCTTTACCTCAAGGATATTAAAGGGCTTTGTGATATAGTCGTCTGCACCCATTGAAAGTCCGAGAATTTTGTCACTGTCCTCGGATTTCGCCGAAAGCACGATTATCGGGATATTCTTTTTGTCGCGGATACGCATCATTGCGGAAAGTCCGTCAAGCTTCGGCATCATGACATCAATGATGATGAGCTGGACATCGTTTGAAATAATGGTATCTATTGCCTCGATCCCGTTGTAAGCCCTGAGTATGTGGTAGCCCTCTTTTTCGAGGAGCATTGCGATAGCGTTTACAATGTCGTGGTCGTCATCCACCACGAGAATAGATGCGTTTTCCATATTTTCACCTCCCTTGATTTTTATTATAAATGGGAAATCTTATTAATCGGATGAGAAGTTTCTTAAAAAAATCTTAAGGCGCAGGTTCTATTGTATCATAATATTGCGATAAAGTCAAAAAAGCTGCACAGTACTACTGCGCAGCAAAGACTGATGAATTAATAATGGGATTCTAAAGGGTTGATAACCCTTTAGCGGATTCCAAAGGCAGAGCCTTTGGTGGGGTGTGGGGCAAAGCCCCGCAAACTGCCTTCAAGCGCTCCGCAAAGGGTGAATTAAAAAACAGTCCGGTGGACTGTTTTTTAAGAGGGAACGCCCTGCAAGGGAGGGCGTTCCCTTAATCTTACTTTCCTGCAAATATTAAAAAGGACGCTTTAAGCGTCCTTTTTGTTATTACTCTAATCCTGCAAGGCTGAAAAATGAATTGCGCATCTCGGCAAGCGAGGTTCTGCTGCCGTCGAGTTCGTTGCCTGCAACTTCTCCCGAATACACGCCGTTACGGAAAACGTAGTAGCTGTCCGCACCGTCCGAAACGAGATCAACCTTCAGGTCGTCTGTGTCTGCAAAGTGGTAAACTACCGTGAGGATAGAGTCGGTAAGTTCTGGCTTTGCGTCCATGTCAAGCGAAGTGAGCTGGAGCGTATTGAAAGAGCTGAAAAAGTTCTGGAATGCCGTATAGATCGATGAATCGCTGAAGTCAACGGTATTTCCGTTCATCTGGCAGGTGCTTTCCTGCATATTGACTGTGCAGGTGTCGGTATTTCCGCCGAATGTAAGCTCAAAGCCGCTTATGTTGTAGAGTTCAGCCGACTGAATATTCTGAACGATGTAATCATAAGCCGTATTGTCGATGAAACTAAGGTCTGCCGTGTAGTAAAGCTCGACCTGATTGTCGTCCTCTATGAGCACATAGGAATAGGTCGGGTTGTCATCGAAGAGGCTTACGAGGAATTTTCTCTCCGTGCCGTCAGTTCCCTTTACGACTACTTCTGCATCGGGGGCGTCAAAACCGTACTTTGAGAGGTCTTGCAGATTCTCGTCAAGCAACTCCTCGGCCTCAATACTCGTTATGTTGTTGATGATAGGGGTTACTGCTGTCTGGTCGAATACGATCTGCGAGTGTTCCTGCGGAAGCGACCATGTCTGTGCGTCCGCGTCAAAGGTAAGTTCGCAGGTAGTCTC
>USQV01000264.1 GCA_900556965.1 uncultured Clostridium sp. | reverse complement strand
GCCGATGTGTGGCTGTTCTTACAAGGCAGGATGGATATGAAAAAAAGGAGCACCGTAATAAAGTGGCAAAGCTCCGGTATAAAAAATACCCTGCTTTTATCCGTGCGATAGAAAACAGACCGTGGGAATATAATCAGACGCTGAAACGGATCCACGAGCTTGAAAAAGCCGGGGATGTGTTTGTGATAAGACCGTCCAAAGCACTTGAGGTCGGTCGTATGTCCCATGACAGAAAAGCGGTGCTGACAGCATATAAGCAGGGACGGATGGATGCAAAAAAATGTTTGGGGGAATTGAAGGAATGGTTAACGCAGGTATAGTTTTTCTTGTTCTGCTGCTGCTTGTGATGGCGGCGGCAGCAGCCGGATATATTTATATCCAAGGAAGGATCCGAAGCGTTTCGCGGGAGGTGTTCGGAACAGACTCATTTATCGAAGGAGCCCGGGCTCAGGAAGAAGCCATGCGGGGAAACCCAAAGTCGATTGCAGGGATGACCGAGATCTATCTTCCCAAGATCGCAAGAGATTTTCCGGAGTTTTCATACGCGGAAATTCAAAGGAGCTCAGAAAATATATTGAAGGCAATGCTGAAGGCCCTTGAAGATCGGAGCATGCCGGAGCTTTCGGGAGTTTCCGCCCAAATGAAGAATGACCTTAGGATCCGGCTGGAAGCACAGGAAAAACAAGGGATCCGGCAAATGTTCCGTGATATCAGGATCCATCAGACAGCCATTACAAGATATGAGAAGAAGCCGGGAAGCTGTAACCTTACGCTTCAGACCTCGGTAGAATATCGGTACGCCCGCTGGAAAGAGGAGGAAGAAATGCCGGAGCCTGTGCGGACGCAGACACGCTATAACGTGGAATGGATATATATACAGGATATTGACAAGCTGCCGGAATCCACGATGGCATTGGCGATGAACTGCCCGAACTGCGGTGCGCCGATCACGAATCTGGGCAGCAGGCATTGCGAATATTGCGGTACGGCGCTGGAGCCTCTCAATATCCGTGTATGGTCAGTCAACAACATAAAAGAAGCATGATGACAACAGATAAGGAGGATGTAAAATGAAGGAGTACAAGATCGCGGTGATCCCCGGAGACGGCGTTGGACCGGAGGTTCTCACGGAGGGAATGAAGGTATTAAAGCATGTAGCAAAGCTGTCCGGCGAGTTTGAATTTAAGGATACCTGGTTTCCGTGGGGATGTGAATACTATCTGAAAAATGGCCGCATGATGCCGGAGGATGGGATCGAGATCCTGAAGCAGTTTGATGCGATCTATCTCGGAGCAGTTGGCTATCCCGGTGTTCCGGACCATATTTCCCTCTGGGAGCTGCTTCTTACGATCCGCAAAAATTTCGACCAGTATGTGAATCTCCGTCCGGTAAAGCTTTTAAAGGGAGCTCCTTGTCCTCTTAAGGATGTGAAGCGCGAGGATATCAATATGACGTTCCTTCGTGAAAACAGCGAAGGCGAGTACGCCGGAAGCGGAAGCTGGCTGTTTAAGGATAAGCCGAATGAGGTTGTGATCCAGGACGGCGTATTCTCCAGAGTCGGATGCGAAAGGATCATCCGCTATGCCTTTGAAACGGCACGAAAGGAAAAGAGGAGCCTCACCAGCATCAGTAAGGGGAATGCGTTAAATTACTCGATGGTTTTCTGGGATCAGATCTTTAAGCAGATCTCCGAGGAATATCCCGATGTAGAGACCCATTCCTATCTGGTGGATGCGGCCAGCATGTTTATGGTCAAAGATCCGGGCCGCTTTGAGGTAGTCGTGACAAGCAATCTGTTCGGCGACATTCTCACGGATCTGGGGGCAGCGATCTCCGGAGGAATGGGACTGGCGGCCGGGGCCAATCTGAATCCGGAACGAAAGTATCCGTCCATGTTCGAGCCGATCCATGGATCTGCCCCGGACATTGCGGGAAAGGGGATCGCAAATCCTATGGCATCCGTATGGGCAGCATCTCAGATGCTTGATTTCTTCGGACATGAGGACTGGGGAAAGAAGGTGCTTGACGCGATTGAGGAGGTGCTTGAAGAAGGAAAGGAGCTGACACCTGATCTTGGAGGAACCGCTTCTACCTCAGAGACGGGCGATGCGATCCTTGCAAAACTGAACCGATAATGCGAAAGCAAGATTATTAAGGAGACCATGATGAAAAAGACAGAGCCAAAATTTCGTGTGATCGCACGGATCCACACGGATTTTCCGACGAAATTCGGGATCCCGCGCCAGAGTGGGCTTATTAAGGAATTAAAGGGTGAGATCATTTTTGAACCGGAATTCAGGAATACGGAGGCACTGCGTGGTCTGGAGGAGTTTTCCCATATCTGGCTTTTATGGGAATTTTCCGAGGCAATCCGGGAGGAATGGTCACCGACAGTCCGCCCGCCG
>USQV01000263.1 GCA_900556965.1 uncultured Clostridium sp. | reverse complement strand
GATTGCGCCGTTGAACTGTACACGGAAACCGCGGTTTACATGTGTCTGGCCGTTATCATCTACCCACGGAACACGGAACTCGATTGTTCTCTCCGGCTCAACCATTCTCTCAAGAAGGGCAACCTTCTCATATTCCGGATGTGCATCTACGATCGGTGCTAAAGTTCCTAATACTTCCTCAACTGTCTGAAGGAATTCCGGCTCATTAGCGTTTTTCTCTTTAACTTCTGCCAATACCCTGTCAATATACTTGCTCATCTCGCAAATACCTCCTTAAAATTGGTTTTCAATTAACCCCTGTGCTCTTTGCACCAATAAGAGACTTAAAACACACTGTCCTGTCTTTATTCAGACGTTAACGTCCTAATATAAAACAAGTAAAAAGGAGGATTCGCTGAATTGCGGATCTTTCATAAACTTTTCAAACTGGATATGGAAAATTACACATTTTACTTATGTAAAGGGGTTTTTCCCCTTTCAAAAAATCCAGCTTCGTTCCGTTTCCCTATGTGGAACGATTTCGTTTACTCTGACCTTTTTAAGACTTATGTATCTTACGTCTTTTATTTGTCTATATTCTAACATAGCCTTTTGACTTTGTCAATATAATGTGGTAGGATTCTATTTATCGACACGCCTGTCATTAAAAGACAGAATCTGAGGAAAGGAGACCCGTTTAAATGATAACGATCAGTATAATAAGCCCTCAAAAATCCATGAATGTGATCAATCAGGCGATTTCCGGACAGGATTTCGGATGTATATTTCTTAAATATGTATACACCCGCCTGGAGGAGATCGAAACGATCTATGAACAATGTAAGGATTCCTGCGATGTTATCTTTTTTTCCGGTGAGCTCGGATACTCCTATATGCTGACACATGTAAGTAATATACAGATCCCGTGTACCTTCGTTTCATACGAGGAAAAGCATATCCTGTCCATTCTTCTGAACTTTGTTATCCGTTATCCGGATATCCCCTTAAACAGGATCTATATCGATTTTCTGACACCGGTAAATGATTTTATGAACCTGAAGCAATATCTGGCTCCGAACTATATGCCCTACGTTTTTGAGAATCCGGTCTACAACTACCACACTCTTAAGGAAAGAGCCGAGGAGCTCTGGAGCCAGAAAAAGATCGATATGATGCTGACCCGTACTACGAACCAGCTGGATGTACTAAACAAGTTAAAGATCCCCTACATCCATTTTCTTCCTACCGAACAGATGGTACGGGACTCCATCCGCACCGCCATCGACACGATCCGTTTAAAGCAGCGCATCCAGTCCAGCAAGCTGGTCATCCTCATTAAGCTGATCTACCCAGAGCATATCACCTCACAGGACAGAGAATATCTGGAGATCACGCTCCATAAATTCCTTCTGGATTTTCGTCGGGAATACGGATATGATTTTTCCCTGCAGGCAGTTTCCAACCGCTTTGAGCTCGACATCGACAATGACCTTTATAAAAGCAGCTTTGAGCGGATCCGAAATCTCATCACCTATCTGAACCAGAAAAACGAGCTGGAGTTCCGACTCGGTGCCGGCTTCGGAAAATCTCTCGGGGAAAGCCACTATCAGGCAGAACAGGCGCTTCAGGAATCCATAAAATACGGAAAAAATGACGGCTTTATCATCCACGGAGAGGATAATGTCCTCACCGGGCCCCTCTCCCTGACCAGCACCTTAAACTACAGCTACTCAAACACAAAGGCCCTCACCTACTCCCAGCAAAACGGGATCAATGAGAGCAACCTTTTAAAGATCGTCGGCCTGTTCCAGATGGATAACGACACCATCATCACCGCCGCCTCCCTGTCACAATGGTTAAATATCACAAGCCGCAGCTGCAACCGCATTCTGCAGCTTCTTCTGGATTCCAGTCTGATCGAGGAGATCGAATCCCAAAAACAGGAGGGCAAGGGACGTCCGACAAGACAATACCGTTTTAAAAAGCAACAGTTTATACAGACCTTTTTCTAATACCCATGACTCATAATACGCATAACTCAGGAGAAACAGATGAATACAACACTTACCATTAAAAACATACGCCTCGGGGATGGGATCCCCAAGCTTTGCATCCCCATTACCGCCTCTGATCTTAACGGAATCACAGACTCCGCCAAAATGATCAAAAAAGGGCCCTTCGATCTGATTGAATGGCGCGCAGACTTTTTTGAAGCTCTTTACGATCCGAAGGGACGGAGAACAGCCATGGAGCTTTTAAGAAAGGAATTTCCGGACATCCCCCTTCTCTTTACGATCCGCACCTCCTGCGAAGGCGGTCAGGCGGACATAACTACAGAACAATATCGTGATATCCTTCTTGATACCATAAGCACCGACTGCTTCGACCTTGTGGACGCAGAGGTCAGCTGCGGAGATGAGCTTATGAAGG
>USQV01000262.1 GCA_900556965.1 uncultured Clostridium sp. | reverse complement strand
GTGTGGAGAGCAGAGAGGGCGTTGGTACGACATTTGCCGTGCGTGTCCCGCTGATCTATATCCCGTAGGAGAATGAATATGAATAGGAAACAATTTAAATTATTTATTGCAGCATCTTTTCTGATCCTTGCGGGTATTTTTTGTGGAGGCTGTACAAATAAAAATGCCGAGGACGATGTTCCGGGATATACGGTGTATTATCTGAATACGCAGGGACGGAGCCTGGTGGGAAATGAGTATAAAACCTCTGAGACGGACAAGCTCCTGCTGGTGGAGGAGCTTTTAGAGCGGATGAGAAACGTACCTTCCGATCTGGACTGCCAGAGTGCTATCCCGGTCAGAGTGGGAGACTTTACGGAGAAAATGGAGCGTAATGTCCTGTATCTTTATACAGACAGCAATTATGCACTGATGAATTCCGTGCAGGAGATCCTGTGCCGGGCTGCCCTTACAAAAACGCTGACCCAGATCGAAGGGATCGATTATCTTTGCATCTACTGTGCCGATCAGCCCCTTGTGGACAGTGCGGGAAATCCGGTCGGAATGATGAGCGCTTCCGATTTCCTTGACAGTGTCCGTGATGTCAATTCCTTTGAAAAGACAGAGCTGATCCTGTATTTTGCAAACGAAGCAGGAGACAAGCTGGTGGAGGAAAAGCGTGCGGTGATGAGAAATACGAATACCTCACTGGAAAAGCTGATCGTAGAACAGCTGATCGAGGGGCCGCAGCAGCCGGGCTGTTATCCTACACTTCCTGAAGATGTAAAGCTTCTCAATGTGACGGTTAATGAAGCGGTATGCTCGATAAATCTGGATTCCGGCTTTTTAAACAACACGTTAGAGGTGTTAGATTATATTCCGATCTATTCGATCGTAAACTCTCTGTCAGAGCTATCGACAGTGAGCCATGTTCAGATCCGTATCAACGGATCGCAGGATGCGGTGTTCCGCGATCAGATTCCTTTAAATACTCTGTTTGAACGGAATTATGAGTATATGGAGGGAGGAGAAAAGAATTAAAAGACCTTTGCTGTATATAACGGGGGGACTGGTACTTGGAGAGACAGGAGCCCATTATCTTACAGCTAAGCAGGGATTTTTTGCGCTGGCAGTCATACTGTCTGTTTTTTCCTGTGCTTTATTGACGGATATCAATGGGCATAGAGGAAAAGACAGGAGATGGCTGGCAGCGTTTTTTAAAATCGTTCTTCTTGGAGCGCTTATCGGATTTTCCCGGATGCAGCTGGAAAAATGGACGGTAGAACGGCAGGCGGGTATGATCTGCCAAATAGAAGGCGAAACGATTTTAGTTGAGGGAACTATCGCCGAGATCCGGGAAAACGCGGGAAAGCAGAGGCTTATCCTTACGGACAGTAAATTTAAATCGAATAAAGCAGGGAAAATGGGCGGCATGCTGCCGCATAGGCTTTACTGTTATTTGCCTGCAGGGAAACAATACGAGCTGGGTATGAAACTTTGTGTGGAGGGAAACATAACCGGCCCGGAGCCGGCCAGAAACCCGGGAGCCTTTGATTATCGGCTGTATTGTCTTTCTCAGGGAATAAACGGGATCCTATACGGGGAAAAAGCGTATATCGTAAGCCATCCCCGTTTTTCCATCATGGAAATTCTGCAAAAAAGACGGAGAGTCTTTGCACAGTGTATCGATGAGAATGCAGAGGCAAGGGATGCCGGGCTTCTGAAGGCGATCCTTTTGGGTGACAGGACAGAGCTTGAGGAGGATACCTATGAGCTCTACAGACAAAACGGGATCGCCCACATCCTTGCAATTAGTGGTCTTCACATTTCCCTGATCGGAATGGCTCTGTGGCGGAGCTTAAGGAGCTGCGGAATAGGGTATGGGATGTCCGGAGGGATCGCGTGGGGGATTTTGCTCCTTTATGGGATCATGACCGGGGCCGCACCGTCTGTGATCCGTGCCATCGGTATGACGGGGATCCGCTTCCTTGCTGAAGCGACCGGGAGAACCTACGATCTTCCTTCGGCCGCCGCCGTAAGTGCATGTCTGCTTCTCCTTTGGAGGCCGTTTCTTTTAACCCAGGCCGCCTTCCAGCTTTCCTTTTTGGCCGTGGGAGCTGTCTACTTTCCTGGCGGTTTTCTGGTAAAGAAAACGAAAGCCGGAAATATAGCCGGAATGCTTCTAGTGAGTGGGTCGATCCAGGCAGTAACAGCGCCTGCAATCCTGTTCCATTCCTTCGAGATCCCGTTATATGGAATATGGATCAATCTTCTTGTAGTGCCGCTTATGACAGGCGTTGTGATCTCCGGAGTCCTTGGAATGTTCGCGGCCTTATTTGCATTCCCTGCCGCCGGGCTCCTCTTTGGCGGAGCCCACAATATATTCTGGATCTACGAAAGGGCCGGAAGCCTGTTTTTGAGTCTGCCCCATGCCAGACTTACATGG
>USQV01000261.1 GCA_900556965.1 uncultured Clostridium sp. | reverse complement strand
CACTGCTTATTGCTTTTCGCAATTGAAGCAGGGGACTTACTTGATTCGGTTAAATGCTGCATCCAGCGCTGCGATCAGATCCTCCGCCTTTTCGATTCCGATAGAGAGACGGATCGTATTCGGCTTGATCCCCTGCTCCTCAAGCTCCGCCTCCGTACATTGGCTATGGGTCGTTGTTGCCGGATGGATCACAAGAGATTTTACATCCGCCACATTGGCAAGCAGGGAAAAAATCGCCAGATTATCAATAAATTTCTGTGCTGTTTTGGCATCCCCCTTGATCTCGAAGGTAAAGATGGAGCCGCCGCCGTTGGGGAGATACTTCTTATAGAGCTCATGGGTGGGCTCTGTTTCCAGTGACGGGTGATGAACCGCCTCCACCTGCGGATGATGGGCCAGATAATCCACGATCTTTAATGCGTTTTCCACATGACGCTCCACACGCAGGGACAAGGTTTCAAGACCCTGAAGGAATAAAAATGCATGGAATGGGGAAAGGGTTGCACCTGTATCTCTTAAGATCACCGCACGGATATAGGTCACAAAGGCTGCCTTTCCGGCCGCATCTGCAAAGGAAACACCGTGATAGCTGGGATTCGGCTCCGAGATCCACGGATATTTTCCGGATGCCTTCCAGTCAAAGGAGCCGCCATCGATAATGACACCTCCGATCGCAGTGCCATGGCCGCCAATAAACTTTGTAGCCGAATGAACAACGATATCCGCTCCGTACTCGATGGGACGGATCAGATAGGGGGTTGCGAAGGTGGAGTCCACAACCAGCGGGATCCCGTGAGCATGAGCAAGCTTTGCTAATTTTTCAAGATCCACCAGATTGGAGTTGGGGTTTCCGAGGGTTTCCACAAAGATCGCCTTTGTATTTTCCCGGATTGCCGCCTCAAAGGAGCCTTCCTCAAAGGGATCCACGAAGGTTGTCGTCACTCCGTTATTTAATGGGAATGTATGGGCAAGGTAGTTATATGTTCCGCCATAGATCGTCTTAGATGCCACAATGTGTTCCCCGGCCTTTGCCAAAGCCTGAAATGTGTACGCGATGGCAGCGGCTCCGGATGCGACAGCCAGAGCAGCTGTTCCGCCCTCCAGTGCGGCAATCCTCTGTTCAAACACGTCCTCTGTGGGGTTTGCCAATCTGCCGTAAATATTGCCTGCATCCTTAAGTCCGAAACGGTCTGCTGCGTGCTGAGAATTATGAAATACATACGATGTTGTCGCGTAGATCGGGACGGCTCTTGCGTCTGTCACCGGGTCTGCCTGTTCCTGTCCGATATGGAGCTGTTTTGTTTCAAAACTCCAGTTTTTAGAATCTCTGATATCTGCCATATTGCGTCCCTCCTGATGTCTGTAGTATCTCTTGAACCTGAAATCATAATATCACGCTACGCACCTATAGTCTAATATTGAAAGAGCATATCTGGTTATAGGTTAAACCTATTTTAACCGAATCAAGCAAGTAGCGAAGTGGATTGCGAATATCCGCTTGACAGGGAATCGCGAAGCTCCGTTTTATTGCATTTTTTTCCTGCCTGTGCTATATTATCAGGGAATTTATCTCAGTCGGAACCTTCTCGATTCTCGACTGAGGTAAACAGTATACCAAAGGAGAAATAACACCATGGAATTACACCTGATACACTTTCTGATCGTCTGCCCCCTCGTATTTCTTGCCGGCTTTGTTGATGCAGTGGCGGGAGGCGGCGGTCTGATCTCTCTCCCGGCTTACATGATCGCCGGTTTTCCCGTACACTTTGCTATCGGAACAAACAAGCTCAGCTCCGGAATGGGGACTCTCCTCACGACTGTCCGCTATGCAAAAAATGGATATATCGCATGGAAAAACGCATTCTTCTGTATTATAACCGCACTGATCGGTTCCTCTCTCGGTGCAAATCTGGCCCTGCGTCTGGATGACTACTATTTTAAATGTCTGATCCTTGTGGTTCTCCCATGTACTGCTCTTTATCTTACCTTCGGCAAGCCCTTTATCGGAGAAAAAGAAGCCTTCCCTCTCCATAAAACGATCCTTTTCAGTGCTTTGACTGCCTTTTTTCTCGGTATCTATGATGGCTTTTACGGCCCCGGAACAGGAACCTTTCTGATCCTCCTTCTTACCGGTGCAGCCCACATGAATTTAAAGGAAGCAAACGGCATCACAAAGGCGATCAATCTGACCACCAATGTGGCAGCCCTTACTGTTTATCTTTTGAATGGAAAGGTCATCTTTCTGATCGGCCTCGTTGCAGGGATCTTCAGTATTGCCGGAAATTATCTCGGAAGCAAATGCTTTGATAAGGGCGGCGCCAGATTTGTCAAGCCCTTGATGATGGTGGTTCTTATCATCTTCTTTATCAAGGTTCTCGGTGAGATTATCACCATGTAAAGCGGATATTCGCAATCCGCTTCGCTACTTGCTCATAACCGAATAACTGCTCCG
>USQV01000260.1 GCA_900556965.1 uncultured Clostridium sp. | reverse complement strand
TCCCCCAGCTTACAATCCCAGTCATGCTTTTCCATCACCTTTCTCATAAAGGAATACAGATCCTCTGTCTGCAGCCCCAGATGCATCCCGCCAAATTCCGTTACCGCCGTATATCCGTCTCCGATCAGGATATGATGCTGATCGAGATTTCCATGGCAGAGAAAGCACCCCTCCTTAAGCTCCTCTCCGTTTTCTGCATACAGGGCCTCCATCCTATCCGCCGCCTTAACTGCCTGATCGTAAAACTCCGGAAAGCTCTCGATCACGCAGAGCTCAAATTCATTTTTCTTTCTTTTTTCCCGGATATAGCCCTTTGCTTTTTTCAGCTCCCGGTTATGCTTTTTCATCGGCTCATAGAGCTTTGGAGCGATCATGGAGCGAAGGTTCCACTCCTCCTTCATCTCCACCTCCCTGAGCTTTTGGTGAAGCACCGCGATCTGGTGAACCCCGGAGAGGATCTCCTCCGGATCCTTTAAATTGCACTCCCTATCGGAAAACCATCTCTTTATCACATATTTTGTTCCGTCCGACGCCGTAGACAAAAGCTCACCCTCACGGTTTCTCACATACTGATCCACTCGAAGGCTTCTGGCGGTTTCTAACGCCTTTAACGCCAGTTCCTCAAACTCCAGCCGCTTCACGCTGCCCCTGTATTCCTTAAGGAGGCAAAGACCGTCGTTTGACTCGATGATCCATGCTCCCCTTCCTCTCCGTATACCTTCTATATTAAGATCGTACTGCCCGACTACCTCTGTACTCCAGTCATTCATCCGGATCCCCTCCATATCCCTTCTAAACTACTTCCAGAATATGAACAGGCCGCATAAAATATGAGGAGATTCCCTTGTTTTTTCCGGTGACCTTACTGTAACGGCGGTCTTACTGTACTGACTCTCTGAAGAAGGAGCTCTCTTTGATTCAGGGACGGGTCAGAAAGCACCAGCTCCAAAAGCATCTTTAGCGTTTCCCCGACTGCCTTTCCGGGCATAACGCCTGCTGCGATCAGATCGTTTCCTCCGACTGCCAGTGTCTTTAAGGATACGCAGTCTCCCGCCTCCTTAATCTCCTCCCACAGGCATCGGATCTTTGGAATCGACTTATCTCCGTCCAGCTCCTTTAAGCGCAGGCTTCCATCCAGCTGATAGGGCGTCATAATACTCATGGCCCTTCTTATCTCTGTTTTATCCGGTGCAAGGAAGGCATGATAGCCTTCCACCATGGCCCTGCTGTTTCCCACGGTTTCATTATCCAGCTTCAGCCCTTTTAAGATCTTCTGAACCTTTACCGGCGGCAGGAATCTTAAGAATCCGGCCCAGCGCATGGCTTTTTCTGCCGGGAGCTTACTTTCTCCCAAGGCCTTTTCCTTATCCCAGCTCCGGAATGCTTCCGAAAAGTCTTCCGTCACGAACGGGCTGATCCCGGTCTCCTCGACCATAAGAAGTTTTTCCGGATGATCGGAAAGGAGCAGCTTTGTCAGCTCCACCTGGATCCGCTCCTTGCTGACCTTTTTCAGATTCGGAGCGATATCTGCGATGGCACGATATGTTTCCTCCTCAATGTCGAAGTTGAGCTGCGCCGCAAAACGAATCGCCCGGAGGATCCGGAGTGCATCCTCGGTAAATCTGTCATGGGCCCGTCCTACACAGCGGATGATCTTCTTTTCAAGATCCTCCATTCCGCCAAATTCATCCACAATCCCTGTTTCATGGCTGTAAGCCATGGCGTTGATCGTAAAATCCCTTCTTTTCAGATCCTCCATCAGGCTGGAGGTAAATTCCACAGAATCCGGGTGGCGTCCATCCAGGTATTCCCCATCGATACGGTACGTCGTGACCTCATATCCCCTGTGATTTTTGATGATCGTAACGGTTCCGTGCTGCAGTCCGGTATCTACAGTCTTCCCGAAGATCTCCTTGACCTCCTCCGGTCTGGCGGAGGTGGTGATGTCCCAGTCTCCGGGGATCCTTCCCAGAAGGGTGTCTCTGACGCAGCCTCCGACAGCAAAAGCCTCAAAGCCCCGTTCCCGAATTTTTTTTATGATCCACTCCGCCTCATAAGGCATTTTGATTTCCATAAATATCTCCCCTTTTGCGGTTTTCTTCCCGGCCGTTTACCGGTCTGCTCCCAGCTTGCTGATAACAGGACGAAGGCGCAGGGCAAGAGCCGCTGCCAGTATACATAAAATAAAATCCTCTCCCACGGTAAGCAGAAAGCAGTTGATGAACACGAGTTTCCAGCCAACTGCTGCATGCAGCACATAATTACTGCAAAAGTAAAAATAAAGCATTCCGCAGGCGTAATCGGCAGCCAGACCCCAGACGGCTGAAAATAAAAGCCATCCAAAGCCCGGCCCCCTCCTGCTCTCACAGATACGTCCTGTAAGATACGCCGCAGCCGCAAAGCCCAGAAGGAAGCCGAAGGTAGGCTTCATCAGGTAAGAGGGCCCGCCCCCT
>USQV01000259.1 GCA_900556965.1 uncultured Clostridium sp. | reverse complement strand
CCCACCTATGAGCAAGCTCATGTGGGTTTAGACCTTTTGACCCTGGCATCATAAAAATAAAAGCAAAACATGGAGGTGTGTCATGACACTGACCCAGTTGAAATATGTGATCACCGTTGCGGATACAGGTTCAATGAATGAAGCGGCAAAACGGCTTTTTATCGCACAGCCGAGCCTTTCCCAGTCCCTTAAGGAGCTGGAAAAGGAGATCGGCATCGAGATCTTTATAAGAAATAATCGCGGCGTGGTGCTGACGGAGACCGGGGCCGAATTCTTGGGATATGCAAGACAGGTGACAGAGCAGTATGAATTGATGGAATCGCGATATATTGAAAAGAAAAATGTTAAAAAGAAATTCGCGGTGAGCATGCAGCACTATACGTTTGCCGTAAAGGCCTTTATCGAGCTGGTCAAGCAGTTCGGTATGGATGAATATGAGTTTGCGGTAAGAGAAACGAAGACCTACGAGGTCATCGAGGATGTCAGAAATTTCCGGAGCGAGATCGGGATCCTCTATATCAATGATTTCAACCGGAAGGTGTTAGAAAAGCTTTTTCGTGAGCTGGAGCTGGAATTTCATCCGATCATGGACTGCGGGATCTACGTTTATATGTGGAAGGGACATCCGCTGGCCTCAAGGGACAGCATCCGGCTGGCAGAGCTGGAGGAATACCCATGCCTTTCCTTTGAACAGGGAAATAATAATTCCTTTTATTTTGCGGAGGAGGTTTTAAGCACATATAATTATAAACGGCTGATCAAGGCAAACGACAGAGCCACGCTTTTAAATCTGATGGTGGGCTTAAACGGGTATACGCTCTGCTCCGGTATTATCTGTGAGAGCCTGAACGGTTCGGATTACTGTGCCGTCAAGCTGGATTCGGAGGAGATCATGACGATCGGCTATCTGAAACGAAAGGGAGCACCCCTCAGTATATTGGGTCAGAACTATCTTGAGGAGATTGGCTATAGGAAATTCCTATAACCAGCCGATCTTTTTCTGTATTAGACAGAAGCCGATGGGGATGATAGGATCATACTATGCAAAACGGAACATTGACAGCCGTTGAAAAGATTATGAAAAGCAGGTGAGTATGATTATGAAAATCAGAGATATATTGGCACAGGAAAAACCGGTCCTTTCGTTTGAAGTGTTTCCGCCGAAAAAGGAAAGTGCTTATGAGAGTGTGGAAAAGGCAGCGGCAGAGATCGCCGGACTCCATCCCTCCTTTATGAGTGTTACGTATGGTGCAGGAGGCGGGACAAGCAAATATACGGTGGACATCGCAGCAGGACTTGCAAGGGATTACGGGGTAACCTCCATGGCCCATCTATCCTGCGTATCCTCAACGAGGGCAGATGTCAGTGAAATGGAAAAAAAGCTTGAAGAAAAGGGCATTGAAAATGTTCTGGCTCTCAGAGGGGATATCCCGCCGGACGGACATGTGGAACATGATTACAGATATGCCAGTGAGCTGGTGCGGGATCTGAAAGCCATGGGTAATTTCTGTATCGGAGGCGCCTGTTATCCGGAAGGCCATCCGGAATCTGCGAATAAAAAGGAAGATATCCTTCATCTGAAGGAGAAGGTGGATGCCGGGTGTGATTTTCTGACGACACAAATGTTTTTTGATAATAATCTGTTCTATAATTTCCTCTACCGGATACGAGAGGCCGGGATCACGGTTCCGATCATTGCCGGGATCATGCCGGTGACGAATGCCAGCCAGATGAAACGGATCCTTTCCATGTCGGGCACAGCCCTTCCTACCAGATTTAAAATGATCTTGGATAAATTCGGAGACAATCCGGCAGCAATGCGGCAGGCCGGGATCGCTTATGCGACAGAGCAGATCATCGATCTGGTGGCCAATAATATTCATGCGATCCATATTTATTCCATGAACAAGCCGGATGTGGCTGCTCAGATCAAGAACAGTGTATCGGAGATCCTTGTATGACAGAGCAATGGATAAATGAAAAGGAGATATTCCGGTATCTTGGATACGGAAACCATGAACCGGATCCTCAGACGAGAAAGCTGGCAGAGGAATGTATAGAAGAACTTATGCAGACCGCGGAGGCAAGGAGTATTTACCGTGAGTTTCCGCTCAGGCTTTCAGAAAATGGGCAGATCGACGGAGGCTGCTTTCAGACAGACAGCAAGAAGCTTTTAAAGAACCTGGGCGGATGCGGCCGGGTTCTTGTCATGGCTGCGACTTTGGGCTCCGAGGTGGATCGGAGGCTTTCCCGTTATAACCGGCTTTCCGTGGCGAAGGCCGTTGTGATGCAGGCGGCGGCGGCAGCCCTGATCGAGGCCTACTGCAACGAAAAATGCTTACAATGGAGAGAAGAATATAAAGAAAAGGGGCTTTATTTGAGACCTCGTTTTTCACCGGGCTACGGAGATTTCCCCCTATCCTGCCAGCAGTCCATTCTGGACGGACTGGAGGCGGGAAA
>USQV01000258.1 GCA_900556965.1 uncultured Clostridium sp. | reverse complement strand
GCAGGTTCTGCTGTCTGCGCTTTAATTCTTCCGCGTCATTGCGACGGAAGTTCACAATGTGGTCATTGACCTTTTTTGCAAGGTCGTTGCAGCTTTCCAGTGCGGCGATTTTTAACGGCGCAATAGGAAGCCGGTCGTTGAAAACGTACTGATTCGACATTTCAAAGATTCCTCCGCTATCTATCGTAGTGATATGATATATTCCCATCCGTTATAACATTTTTCGATTAATCTCGTCAATAGCAAAATGAAAAAGAATCCATATCATTTCTTTACAAATTAAAGGGGTGCTGGTATTATTGATGTGAAATGGTAAAAAATTAAGAGAGGCAAAGACATTGAAGAATCAAGGACATAAGATCACGGCAGTCGCTCCCGGCTCGATCGGTGAGGAGCTGGAGCTAGAGCCCGGTGATATACTGCTTTCCATAGACGGACAGGAAATTGAAGATATTTTCGATTATGATTATATGACAGACAGTGAGTCCTTCGTTATGCTGGTCAGAAAGGCAGACGGAGAGGAGTGGGAGCTTGAGATCGAAAGCGGAGGCGAAGATCTGGGCCTTACTTTTGAAAACGGTCTGATGAGTGAATACCGCTCCTGCAGAAACAAGTGTATTTTCTGCTTTATCGACCAGATGCCCCCCGGGATGCGGGAAACACTCTATTTTAAGGATGATGACTCCAGACTTTCGTTCCTTCAGGGAAACTATGTGACACTTACCAATATGAGCGATAAAGATATTGACAGGATCATCCGCTTCCATCTTGCTCCCATCAATATCTCGGTGCAGACAATGAATCCCAAACTCCGCTGTAAAATGTTAAACAACCGTTTTGCCGGTGAGGCATTAAAAAAGCTGGACAGGCTCTATGAAGCGGGAACGGAAATGAACGGTCAGGTGGTGCTCTGTAAGGGCGTAAATGACGGAGAGGAGCTGGAATATACCATCAGCCGGCTTTCTGAATATGCCCCCTATATGCAGAGCGTTTCTGTGGTGCCGGTGGGACTTTCTAAATATCGTGACGGTCTGTATCCGCTGGAGCCCTTTACAAAAGAAGATGCGTGCCGGGTGATCGACCTGATCGAAGGCTGGCAGAAAAAGATATATGCTAAGCATAAGATCCATTTCATCCATGCCAGTGATGAATGGTATCTTCTTGCCGGGAGAGAGCTTCCGGAGGAATCCCGTTATGATGGCTATATCCAGCTCGAAAACGGCGTGGGGATGCTGCGGCTTCTTAAAGAGGAAGTGATGGATGCCCTCGACGGAAAGGAGGATGACGGGATCAGTGAGGAGATCTCCATTGCCACAGGACGTCTGCCCTATCCCTATCTTTCCCGCTTCCTTGATGAGGTAAGGCGTGTTTATCCGGGAAGAAGGATCCATCTGTATGCGATCCGAAACGACTTCTTCGGCGAGCTCATAACCGTTGCCGGGCTGATCACGGGGCAGGATCTTATTGCCCAGCTTAAAGGAAAGGAGCTTGGGGAACGACTTCTTCTTCCCTCCGTTATGTTTAAGAGCGGTGAGGAGATATTCTTAGATGATGTGACAAAGTCTGAGGCAGAAGCCGCTTTACAGATCCCGATAAATATAGTAAAATCAAGCGGATATGATCTGGTCAGTGCCATCCTTGATCCCGAAGCCGCTCGTGAGCAGACAGCAGAGCATGGCATGTATGAACCGGAATTGAAAGATCTGGAGCTCTCAGAAGACGGAGAGGTCCTTGAAACAGAAGAATAGGAGCAAAAAAATATGAGTAAACCAGTAGTAGCCATTGTCGGCCGCCCGAACGTGGGAAAATCCACCCTGTTTAATGTACTGGCCGGCAGCACCATTTCCATTGTAAAGGATACTCCCGGTGTTACCAGAGACAGGATCTATGCGGACTGTACGTGGTTAAACCATTCCTTTACGTTGATCGATACAGGCGGTATCGAGCCGGATTCCAAGGATATTATCTTATCCCAGATGCGTGAGCAGGCTCAGATCGCCATCGATACGGCAGATGTTATCATTTTCATCGTAGATGTCAGACAGGGCCTTGTGGATGCTGATTCCAAGGTCGCTGACATGCTCAGAAAATCAAGGAAGCCGGTGGTGCTTGCCGTTAATAAAGTAGACAGCTTTGAAAAGTTCGGAAACGATATTTATGAATTTTATAACCTCGGTATCGGGGATCCGGTGGCGGTATCCGCAGCGTCACGTCTCGGTCTCGGAGATCTCTTGGATGTTGTGACAAGCTATTTTACCCAGGATCAGTATGGTGACGAGGAGGATGACCGCCCGAGGATCGCCATCGTCGGCAAGCCGAATGTCGGAAAATCTTCGATCATCAATAAGCTGATCGGTGAGAATCGTGTGATCGTATCCGATATCGCCGGTACGACAAGAGATGCCGTCGATACAGAGGTGGTCCATAACGGAACCGAATATATCTTCATCGATACGGCCGG
>USQV01000257.1 GCA_900556965.1 uncultured Clostridium sp. | reverse complement strand
ACCTATGAGCAAGCTCAAGTGGGTTTAGACCTTGGTACCCTTGCATCTTAATTTATCGCTAATTATAACACTTAAGATTAGATTGTGAAAGGAGTTTTCTATATGATTTTAGCGATCGATATGGGAAACAGCAACATTGTTGTTGGAGGCATAGACGAACAGGCAACCTACTTTGAAGAACGGATCACAACGGATGACCGCAAGACCAGCCTGGAATATGCCATTATGTTAAAAAATATTCTGGAAATACATAAAGTAAAACGAAGCGATATCGAGGGCTCTATCCTGTCCTCCGTTGTACCGCCGCTAAACGCACCTCTTTCCTCCGCCGTAAAAAAGATCACCGGAAAAAAGCCGCTGTTAGTAGGCTCGGGAATGAAGACCGGGTTAAATATTAAAATGGACAACCCAAAATCGGTGGGCGGAGACCGAATCGTAGCTGCTGTAGCAGCCATCGCCAAATACGAGGGCCCTATCATCATCATGGATATGGGAACCGCCACCACAATGGATGTTGTGGACAGAGCCGGTAACTATATCGGAGGCGTTATCCTCCCCGGCGTAAAGGTCGCATTAAATTCCCTTGTAAGCAATACGGCCCAGCTTCCCCGGATCAATCTGGATATCCCGAAACGCGTTATCGGAAAGAATACCGTTGAATGTATGAGAAACGGCATCATGTACGGAAATGCCGCAACGTTAGACGGACTGATCGACCGCATGGAGGTTGAACTGGGAGAAAAGGCAACTCTTGTCAGCACCGGCGGCATGTCCCGCTTCATCACCCCTCTCTGTATCCACAAGATCACTTATGACCCGGATCTTCTTCTCCGCGGCCTAATGATCCTTTACCGTCAGAACACCACCGAGGCCTGATCTGCAGCCTCGTCATTTTCGCCGGTTAAGCGGATATTCGCGATCCGCCTTAAACCAAAATATCAGATCGAACGCTTAAGGGCGCCGCAAAACATACTTTTTCGCCGGATAGGGCTTTGTGTAACAGACAAACGCCGTAACCGGAAGGATCATCCTGTTTTGTGCCGCCCTCTTTTTTTCGTTTATCAAAATCTGGAAGTATAAACACCCCCGATTCCGTAAATCATCTTTAGTGTACGATATCTGTCATGAAATTTTAATTTGCGGAGGTAAGGGATATGTCCGGTTATAAAGTGGAGATATGTGGAGTAAACACATCGAAGCTGCCATTACTTACCACAAAAGAAAAAGATGAGCTGTTCCGGCGGATCCTGAAGGGAGACAGACAGGCCAGAGAAGAATATATCCGGGGAAATCTCCGGCTGGTCTTAAGTGTGATCCAGCGTTTCTCCGGAAACAGCGAAAATGTAGATGATCTGTTCCAGATCGGCTGTATCGGGCTTATTAAGGCCATCGACAATTTTGATATCAGTCAGAATGTCAAGTTTTCCACTTATGCTGTACCTATGATCTTGGGAGAGGTGCGCCGCTACCTGCGGGACAATAATGCGATCCGGGTCAGCCGTTCGTTACGGGATACTGCCTATAAGGCGATTTGTGCAAGAGAAGCCCTGACAAAAAAGAATCTGAAGGAGCCTACGATCATGGAGATCGCCGACGAAATCGGCATCAGCAAGGAGGAGATCACCTATGCCATGGATGCCATACAAACACCCGTCAGCCTCTATGAGCCGGTCTATACGGACGGTGGCGATCCCCTGTATGTCATGGATCAGATCAGTGATAAAAAGAACCGGGAAGAAAACTGGGTCGAACAGATCTCCCTGAATGAAGCGATCAAGCGGCTTCCCGACCGGGAACGTCATATCATTGATATGCGTTTCTTTGAGGGAAAGACTCAGACGGAGGTTGCCGATGAGGTCGGCATCAGTCAGGCGCAGGTCTCGCGGCTGGAAAAAAACGCGTTAAAGACCATGCGGAATTACCTGAGCTGAAGCTTTCCCTGACAGCCGGTCTGAGTCAAAGCCGCCTGAATGCACTTAATTATTCTTAACGAGCAGAGATCTTCCCGTCATCTCCTTCGGCTGCTGCATTCCCATCAGCTCGATCAGAGTCGGGGCGATATCTGCCAGGCAGCCGCCTTCTCTCAGGCTATAGCCGGCATCTGCGTTCACAAGGATGAAGGGAACAGGATTTGTGGTGTGGGCGGTAAAGGGTTCTCCGGTCGCATAATCCACAAGCTGCTCTGCATTTCCGTGATCCGCACAGATAAACAGAACACCGTTCTCCTCTTTTATTGCATCGACCGCTCTCTTAACGCAGGCATCCACCACCTCAATGGCTTTCACTGCTGCGTTCTCAACACCGGTATGTCCCACCATATCCGGGTTGGCAAAGTTGATGATGATCACATCATATTTTCCGGAATGGATGCACTCACAGAGCTTATCGCAGACTGCCGGTGCGCTCATTTCCGGCTTCAGATCGTAGGTCGGCACATCCTTCGGGGACGGGATCAGATAGCGATCCTCTCCCTCATTCGGTTCCTCGATCCCGCCGTTAAAGAA
>USQV01000256.1 GCA_900556965.1 uncultured Clostridium sp. | reverse complement strand
ATATCGATGATCAGCTTTCAAAACTGGATCTTTTGTGGCTGGACGAACAGCGCCGCACAATTGCTGCGCTCGGGGATGAAATTATAGCGTTGAATAAAGAAAAAGAGGAGATCGCAGCAAAGCTCGAATCCCTCTATGAAAAATGGGAGGAGCTGGCAGAATAAATGCCGGCCCTTCCCATTTTGTCATTTTTAACCGAAATATTATAATTTTTCTACGGCTTCAACCGCCTTGTCCAAAAAGTCTGCATTCACATATTCAACGGTTCCGGCATCTACAGCCGAAGCGATCTCCGGACGGATCGGGATCCGTGCCAGAAGCGGGATACCATATTCCTCTGCGACTGCATCCACCTTGCTTTCACCAAACACGGAAATCTTCTTTCCGCAATCCGGGCATTCCAGATAGCTCATGTTCTCAACAAGTCCAATGATCGGAATATTCATCTTTTTAGCCATATTCACTGCTTTTCCGACGATCATGGATACAAGATCCTGCGGAGATGTTACAATAATGATCCCATCTACAGGCAGAGACTGGAACACGGTAAGCGGAACATCTCCCGTTCCCGGAGGCATGTCCACAAACATATAGTCGATATCCTTCCAATACGTCTCACCCCAGAACTGCTTGACAGCTCCTGCGATCACAGGCCCTCTCCAGATAACCGGGTCTGTTTCATGCTCCAGAAGCATGTTTGAGGAGATCAGCTCGATCCCGGTAGATGTAACTGCCGGAACAAGAAGCTTTCCATCCGGAGTCACCCCGACAAATTCGCTGATGCCGAAGGCCTTCGGAATGGATGGACCGGTGATATCCGCATCGAGGATTCCAACACGGTGGTTTTCTGCACGCATACGGCATGCCATAAGAGAGGTGACCAGAGACTTTCCGACTCCGCCCTTTCCGCTGACAACGCCGATCACTTTCTTTACCGAGCTCCCCTCACTCAGCTTCTCTAAAAAGCTCGTTTTATCTTCCTTCCTGCTGCTGCAATTTGCAGAACAGGATCCACAATCATGGCTGCAGTTTTCTGCTTCACTCATTTTAAAATGCCCTCCCGTATTATTCCTTTAACCCGGTTTCGATCAATGCACATACTGTATCAAGAGCCTCTGCTTCATCCTCACCGGAACATTGTACCTCAACCTCTGTCCCGCATTTGATCCCGGAAGCCATTACGTTAAGAACGCTTTTTGCATTGATGACCTTGTCCTTATAGAGAATATTGATCTCTGATTTATATTTCATGGACGTCTGACATAAAACCCCTGCCGGACGAAGATGGAGTCCGGATGGATTTACGATCTGAACCTTTCTTGATTTCATAAGCAGTTCTCCTTCCTTTTTATGCTTCAGAGCCTTCGTGTATCTGCTTAGCTGATACTCTGCTGCCATGCAAAAGCTCTCTGCTGCGTCTAAACCCAGTTATATGCATTCTATACCAGATTTTTGCTGCTGTCAAGGCAGGCCATGGCTGATCCGGCTTTATATGGTCATGGCTGACCCAACCTTTAGTATGAAAAACTCCAAATCGAATATCGGTGAGACTTGGCGCATGATTCTGGTGCGCGGATACAAATTGATCTGTAAAATGCCGGATACATAATACAAAGGCAGACACTCATCAGAGTATCTGCCTTCTGTTATCCTGCCTGTTTGGTTGGTTTTATAAATTATACAATGTGTCCGGTTTTTACTATTTTATAAACCCGACCTGTTTACTGATCTGTTCTACCTGTTCATCCTTTTTCTTGTTGTATTCGACCTTTTTCTCCTCAAAATAGTTTCTGCCGTATGAATCAATCGATACGATCAGCGGTCCGAACTCCTTCACATGGCTGTGCCACAAAGTCTCCGGCATTCCCAGATCTTTCCATTGTGCCTCGACGATCTCCTCAACCTCAACTGCTGCCACAACTGCATTTCCTGCTGGAAATACACAGTGGATCGCACCGAAATCCTTGCAGGCGCGCTCGGTATTTTCCCTCATGCCACCTTTTCCGACGATCACACGAACACCTGTCGTCTGTACGAATTCATACTCGAATTTTTCCATTCTCATGGAGGTAGTCGGCCCAACAGATACCATCTCATATTTCTCGTTTCCCAGAGGACGGATGATCGGACCTGCATGTAATATCGCTGCATTGCGCACATCTACAGGAATCTCCCTGCCTTCCTCCACGACGCGGCGATGTGCCACGTCACGACAGGTTGTGATATCGCCTGTCAGGTATATAATATCTCCAATATGGATATCCTTCAAATCCTCTGCTGAGACCGGTGTACACAGAATTTTCTTTCCATCTTTCATCTCTACTGCCATCGTTGTTCGCTCCCTTCCTGATTAATTCTCTGCCTTATACTCAAAGCCTGTATGTGTGTCTATGGTAAAATTAAGATCTTTATCAAATACAATATGTCCTCTGCGGTGGCTCCAACAGCCGACATTCACAGCAACACCGATTGCGGACGGATGACGGGCGGTATTCTCGATATTGACACCCATCACAGAGTAGTTTCCAC
>USQV01000255.1 GCA_900556965.1 uncultured Clostridium sp. | reverse complement strand
GTTGGAGTGCCCGTACTCCTTGGCCTGTGCCTGTACCCGCTCCATGGACAGCACCATGTCGCCCAGCGGCACCAGCCCCGTGCCGGGGTCGGCGTCCTCCGCGCCGGGCAGCTCTCCGGGCGTCAGCTCGAACTCCGGAAAGCTCAGCACGTCGGTGGGCCTGTCCACCTGCCGCATGTCCAGATTGATCTGATGGATGCCCTCGTTATCGGTGAGAAGTACATTTACCTCCGCATCATAAGGGCATTCCACATAGTCAAGAGCTTCCTCGATCACGTTGCGGATGATCTCCTCACAGGGAAGCTCCAGCTTTTCTTCTGTTTCATAATCAATGGTTACTGTCATGCTTTTTATCACTCCCGGCCTCACGGCCTGCCTTTTTTATATCCCTGCCGCGGGATTCATACTCATCATAAGCCTTTACGATCTTCTGTACCAGCGGATGACGCACCACGTCCTCGCTTGTAAAGCAGCAGATCCCGATATCATCAATATTTTTCAGGATCTTTAATGCCGTGTCCAGACCGGAAACAGTTCCCGCCGGAAGATCCTTCTGGGACTGGTCACCGGTGATGATCACCTTGGAGCCAAAGCCAATCCTGGTTAAAAACATTTTCATCTGGGCCTGCGTCGTATTCTGTGCCTCATCGAGGATGATAAAGGCATTATCTAAGGTACGTCCTCTCATATAGGCTAAGGGAGCGACTTCGATCAGTCCCTTCTCCGCATTGTGCAGATAGCTTTCTGCCCCCATGATCTGATAAAGCGCATCATAAAGCGGTCTCAGATATGGATCGATCTTACTTTGCAGGTCACCCGGAAGGAAGCCCAGCTTTTCTCCGGCCTCGATGGCCGGGCGTGTCAGGATGATCCGGTTTACCTCTCCGTTTTTAAATGCCTGAATTGCCATGGACATACCAAGATACGTCTTTCCGGTTCCGGCCGGGCCCACACCAAAGACGATCATCTTTTTTCTGATGAGATCGATATACTGCTTCTGGCCCAGAGTTTTCGGCTTGACCGGCTTTCCGTTTATTGTATGGCAGATAATATCCTTATCGATCTCCAGCAGCACATCATCTTTCCCGTCAAAGCAAAGCGTCAGGGCATAATCCACATTTTGCTCACCGATCTCCTCACCGCGGGAAGACAGCTTTATCAACGTAGAAAAAACGCTCTTTGCTTTTTTTACTGCATGCTCCGGACCGATGATCTTGATCTCACCGTCCCTCGCCACAATTGATACATGGAGTGTTCTCTCGATTTTTTTTAAGTAACTGTCGAACTGTCCGCATATTTTTCGTTCATGCTCGACCGGAATGTCGATCATTGTTTCAATTACACTCATTTACTGTCTGCTTCTCCTCATGTTTTTCCTGAATCGGCACCGGACTCGCAATATTTTCAATGACATGGATCGTCTCCTCCAATATCCATCCGGATTCACTTTTCTCTATTTTACCATCATTTCCGATAATTTGTATACCTTTTTCCGATAGATTTTCCATATATGTCCGGATATTCGTTTCTTTTATTGCTTCCGCCTCTGTTTTTGTGTAGTTCTTTTCATAGGGAACATATTCAAAGGCGTGTATGGTGCCGAAATATATCGGAAGATAGAAGTCCTCAAACAGCTTAAGCTGCCGCTTCTCTGACACGATCTCCCAGTTTCCGCTTCCCGGAAGCAAAAAGGTGAAGGGCATATCAAACACACAAAAAGTAAAGCCACGCCGGATCCGTCCTGTCCTCGCTCTTACCGGATGGGTATCCGGAAGCTCTGCAAGAAAATGATACTGTGTTTTTGCAAAAATCTCCGCATCCGCCGGTTGTTCATGCACGGTTACCAGAGTTTCCGAGTCATCGTAGATGGGGATCGTTCCGTCCACAAGAAGCTCTCCCTCCGTTACCTCGTCCCCTGCCTTCACCAGACAAAAGCCCTTTCGCACCACGCAGCCCGTAACAGTCCCCGCCTTCCCGGCCACAAGATCACAGGGTTCTTTTTCTCCCTGCCTCACCGGAGTTTGGTTTTCATTTTCCCGGATCCGGATACAAAGCCTCGTCCCCTTTATTTCAGCGGATACCCATAATATATCCGGAAAATGATTTCTTATCATCTCCTCCAGTCCTTCACAGGAGATCTCCTTCTTTCTCATGCCACAGGAAACCGGAAGCGTACTCATATAGTGAAGAAGCATCTCATCCGTAAATCTGTAGTTTCCTTCAATGGAGATATCCCAGATAAAAAGAGAAAGGACATAAAGCAGGATAAAAAAGGTGAAAATACCGGCAGACATAAGCTTTCTGTTCCGGTTCCGATAAAGAAAAAACGGCAGTCCGTACTTTTCTTTTATCGAAAGCCTGACTCCTGCCTTTCTCGCTGCCGGCTTCATTCTTTTAAACTCCTCCGGTGTTGTAAAGAAGGCGATCCGATCAGCATCCAGCTCGCGAACCCCAAAGATCATAAGCCGGTTTCCGGCTGCAATATTTAAAAAACGCTCCCGGCCGCGGCCGGTAAGGATCACATATACAC
>USQV01000254.1 GCA_900556965.1 uncultured Clostridium sp. | reverse complement strand
TTGGGAGCTGCTCCACTGCCTCATATCCTACATTAACGGTTGGACTGTCTGCCAGAACGATCCCTGTTTCTTTCTCCAGTGCGCTCAGAGTGTCGTACAGGGCGTCGTACTCCACGTTGGACATGATCTCCCTGTCTTCCTGATAGTACGCCCTGGACGCTTCCCGGAGCTTTTTTCCCAGCTCTTTCATTCTTTTTATGGATGTTTCGTTCATGGCCTTCCTCCGTCTTTCTTTCTGTTTTTGCGGAGGAAAGCATTTCCTCCAGCTGTTTTCTCTCTTCCGGCCTGATCTCACGGTATTTCCCCGCTTCCAGCCCGTCAATATGCAGGTTCATGATCCGAACTCTTTTTAATGTTGTGACTTTATATCCAAAATATTCACACATACGTCGGATCTGACGGTTCAGTCCCTGCGTAAGAATAATCCTGAAGCTGTTCTTTCCGGTTTTTATGACTTTACAGGGACGTGTAACTGTGCCCAGGATCGGCACTCCACTGCTCATTCCCTGTATAAACGCTTCTGTTACCGGTTTATTCACTGTTACACAATATTCTTTCTCGTGATAATTTCCCGCTTTCATGATACGGTTCACGAGATCTCCCTGATTGGTCAGAAGAAGCAAGCCTTCTGACTCTTTATCCAGACGTCCTACAGGATAGATCCTCACCGGATAGTTCAGATATTCTGTCACTGTCATTTCATTGCGCTGCTGTTTGGTACTGCAGACGATCCCTCTTGGTTTATGAAAAAGAAGCAGAATCTTTTTTTCCTGTTTCTTTATTGGTTTCCCGTCAATGCAGATCTCCTCATCCGGAAAAATCTTTTCTCCTGTGGAAACGACTGTTCCACGAACAGTTACCCGTCCAGCCTCCGTCAGTCTGTCTGCCTCTCTTCTTGAGCAGACTCCGGCATCACTCAGATATTTATTTAAACGAATCGTTCCTTCCAATCTATTTCTCCCTTTTATTCATAATTTATGATCCAAAATTTATCCTTTCGCCCATTATATCGTTTCTGAGGGGCGAATGCAAGAAAAAAACGCCTGTCAGTCCGGGACATTTCCCAGATCTGGCAGACGTTTTCCTGTCTCACTGCCCCGGTATCCCGGGACATCAGAAAATGCATCTGATAGGAATCGAACCTACGCACGCGGCTCCGGAGGCCACTGCTCTATCCACTGAGCTACAGATGCATCTTAGACAGTATACAATAATTTTTAATTTCTGGCAAGGGGTAAGGCAGACTTTTTTCAATAATTTGTGCAGAATTTGTGCAGTCCCGAAGGATGGCCTGCATTGATTTTTTTGTGTGATTCTGTTACAATGTCTAGGAACTTTTGATATAGAAGCCAGACAGGAGATAGAAAAAAATGAATGTAAATGATTTTAATTTTGAGCTGCCGCAGGAGCTGATTGCACAGGATCCGCTGGAGGATCGTGCAGCCTCCAGACTGCTGGTATTAAATAAAAATACAGGCGAGATCAAACATCGCCATTTCCGGGACATCCTTCATTTTCTGAAAAAAGGAGATTGTCTTGTTATTAATGATACAAAGGTAATTCCGGCCAGACTGATCGGCCAGAAGGTGGGGACCGATGCGAAGATCGAGGTACTCCTTTTGAAAAGAAGATCGGATAACGTATGGGAAACTCTGGTAAAGCCGGGAAAAAAGATGCGTGAAGGCGCCGAAGTGGTTTTCGGAGACGGACTGTTAAAGGGAAAGGTCATCGGTGTCGTTGATGAGGGAAACCGCCTGATCCAATTTGAATACGACGGGATCTTTGAGGAGATATTAGATCGTCTGGGACAGATGCCCCTTCCGCCATATATCACACATCAGCTGAAGGATAAAAATCGCTACCAGACTGTGTATGCAAAGCATGAAGGCTCTGCTGCTGCCCCTACCGCAGGTCTCCATTTTACAAAGGAGCTTCTTTCAGAGATCGAAGCTATGGGGGTAAAGATCGCACATGTTACGCTTCATGTCGGTCTCGGAACCTTCCGTCCGGTAAAGGTTGAAACGATCGAGGAACATCACATGCATTCGGAATTTTATGTGGTGGAAGAAGAAGAAGCAAAAAAGATCAATGATACAAAGAAGAACGGAGGCCGCGTGATCTGCGTCGGTACAACAAGCTGCCGGACACTGGAATCTGCAACAGGAGAAGACGGAATCTTAAAGGCGGGAAGCGGATGGACAGAGATCTTCATTTATCCGGGATATAAATTTAAGATACTGGATTGCCTGATCACGAACTTCCATCTTCCGGAATCGACCCTTGTAATGCTGGTTTCTGCACTTGCAGGCAGAGAACATGTGCTTGCAGCCTATCAGGAGGCGATCAAGGAGAAATATCGCTTCTTCAGCTTTGGGGATGCCATGTTTATACAATGACACCGGAATGTTACAAACGTAAACTTTATAAAAAATCAGCAAAATAAGGTTTGACACAAGGTTTTCTGTACGCTAAAGTTAAGTTATCAAAAGGAAAGGAGCTACGGAAATGCCTGAAATATCAACGTTCTACGGTATCACAATCAGGATGTTCAATA
>USQV01000253.1 GCA_900556965.1 uncultured Clostridium sp. | reverse complement strand
TCTCGGTGTAGTTGCCGTCAAAGTCACGCAGAGCATCTTCCAAAGCTTTTTTTGTTTTTTCAAGGGCTTCTTTGTCCTCGCGTTTCACATTGTCTTTGGTAATGCCGTCGACTGCCTGAATCTCATCACTTTCAGCAGCATCCTTAGCCGCAGTAATGCGATCGAGCAGTGCCTGTGCCGTGTTTTTCAGAGTCTCAAGAGCCGTTCTCTCTGTATCTGTCAGGTTATCTCCATTGAGCAGAGTATCGATGTCGGCGATCAACTTCTCCATCTCATCCTTATCGTAATAGCAGATAGACAGCTGCCTGCCGTCAATGCAGACCTTATATCGTTTGGCCTGGATCCGGATCGATGTATCCGTAAATGTCAGTATGCTCCTGTAATTTTCTATCCGCAGTATGGATCGTCCCGCAAAGGTAAGGATCGTTTCCCCCAGACATGCATCCCTAGAAAGATGCAGGGATTCTACCAGCACATTTCCTTTGCTCTCCTGATTTTTCAAGCTTCCTCCCTGCCCATCCTTTTGTTTCATGCTACTATATGCGTAAACGCGAAAAAAAAGAAGATATCCCTAAGAATATCTTCTTTAATCACGCTTGCACACTATTAGTTATACTTACGCTTTCTTGCAGCTTCAGACTTTTTCTTACGTCTTACGCTCGGCTTCTCATAATGCTCTCTTTTACGAATTTCCTGCTGAATACCAGCCTTCGCGCAGTTTCTTTTGAATCTGCGTAAAGCGCTGTCCAGACTTTCGTTATCTTTAACGATTACGTTTGACATAGCTCACACCTAACCTCCCTCCAGTTGTGTAATTGTGCATAATACAACTGTTTGGGTATTTTTTAGCACTGGTATGATTATATCATAAATTACACATTCGTCAACATATTTTTTATATTTTCTAATGTTTTTTTTAGAAAAAAGCCGTATTATGGTATGATCCTTTCAATCCGGGGGTAAAATATATTTTTATGATGCCGATCCGTCCTGAATCCGGGACAGATCAATGACCCTCGTACAGATGCGGGAAGCCAGCGAAAGATTGTGGGTAACAGCCAGCAAACCGATATTTCTCTCGGCGGTTTCCTTTAGCAAAAATTCCCATATCTGAGCCTGAGTGATCACATCTAACATCGTTGTCATCTCATCTGCGATCAGGAATTGAGTCTGCGGTGCAAGGGCGCGGGCGATACAGAAACGCTGCAGCTCTCCTCCTGACAGCTCGATTGGCCAGCGGTCCATCCATTCCTGCTCGATGCCGATCTTCTTAAGAAAGCTCTCCTCCGGCATCCAGCCCTCCGACAGGATCCGCTTCATGCGCCAGCGTGGATTGACTGCACGCTCCGGATGCTGCCAGATGAGCTGCATCGGTGCATATCCCTTTTTAGGGAGCGGCTCTCCCTTCCATAGCACGCTTCCGGAAACCGGCTTCAAATATCCTGCCATGATCTGAGCCAATGTACTTTTCCCATATCCGGAAGGGCCGACAAGTCCGACTCTCTCCCCTTCTTCGATCTCAAGATTTATATTTTTCAGGATCCATGGGCCTTTTGGATACCGAAAACACACATTCTTTAACTCAAACAGCTTCAAAGCAGCTCACCATCCCTCCGCGAAGCTTCCGCATTTTGGGCATAGCCTCAAGGCATCTGTCTGTACGATACCGGCACCTCGGTGCAAATACGCACCCCTGCGGCAGGCTCCCTGCATAGGGCTGGACACCCGGAAGCCCTTTAAAGGAGGTCTGGGGCAGGGCGTCATAAAACGCTCTGGTGTATGGATGCCGAAGCCGCCTTCCTTCCTCCGAAAAATCGGATACCGGGGCAATCTCCAGGGTTGTTCCCGCATAAAATACGGCAATGCGATCCGCCACCTTTAATGCCAGATCGATATCGTGAGTGATCAGCATCACAGCAGCTCCGGAATCTGCAAGCTCACGAAAACAGCTTAACGTCTCCATGGCAAGATCAATACTTAACCCCGGTGTGGGCTCGTCCGCGATAATGAGCTTTGATCCGTTGATAACAGCCGTTGACACAAGAACGCGCCGCGCCATCCCACCGGAAAGCTGATGGGGATACATTTTCTCGACATTCTCTCCAAGCTTAAAGCGCCGGAATATACTCCTCTGCTGCTCCTTTGTCCCATTGATCCCCTGCACCTGCCTCCCTGTCTTCATAAGGGGATCCAGATAGGAGACGGATTGCGGAACAAGAGAGATCTCTTTTCCGCGAAGCTTTTCCTGCCTCTTTTCCGTCAGGGGTTCCCCACAGTAGGCCATCGCACCGGATACAGTGGCATTGGACGGAAGGATTCCCATCACCGCACTGGCAAGGATGCTTTTTCCGGAGCCGCTGGAGCCCACCACCGCTAAGATCTCCCCGGCATAAACCTCTGCACACAGGCCGGAGATCACCTCCAGCTCACGCCTTTTTGTCCCCTGAGCATACATACTGAATTTTACCGACAGGTTCTGCACCGATAAGACCGGTACTCCCCTGTCAGATCTTTGTTCTGTCTGATTTTCCATCTGTTTTTCCATTTGCCTCCTCATTTCTG
>USQV01000252.1 GCA_900556965.1 uncultured Clostridium sp. | reverse complement strand
AGGGCAGATCCATCACGCGGCCCACATCCCGGATCACTCCCCGGGCCGCTAAGGTACCGAAGGTCACGATCTGGGCAACCTGATCCTTTCCGTATTTTTCAACGACGTAATCGATCACCTCCTGACGCCTCTCGTAGCAGAAGTCCACGTCGATATCCGGCATGGACACACGCTCCGGATTCAGGAAACGTTCAAACAGCAGCTGATATTTGATGGGATCGATATTGGTGATCTTAAGGCAGTAGGCCACGATACTTCCCGCTGCCGAGCCCCGGCCCGGCCCCACGGCGATCCCGTGGGATCTGGCATAGTTGATAAAATCCCACACGATCAGGAAGTAATCTACATAGCCCATGTTCTTTATGGTCGTCAGCTCATATTCCAGACGTTCCTTTAAGGTGCCGTCATCCTCCGGATATCTCTCCGCGAAGCCTCTCCGGCAGAGATGATTTAAATACTCCCAGGAGGTATAGCCCTCCGGCACATCGTACCGCGGCAGCTTAGTCACGCCAAATTCGATCTCCACGTTGCATCGTTCTGCGATCCTGTGGGTATTGTCGATCGCCTCGGGGATATAGCGGAACAGCTCCCGCATTTCCGCCTCCGACTTGACATAATACTGACCGCCCTCATATCGCATGCGGTTCGCATCCGATACCTTTTTTCCTGTCTGGATACATAAAAGGATATCGTGGGGCTCCCAGTCGTCTGCATTGATATAATGGCAGTCGTTGGTAGCCACAAGGGGAATGGAGAGCTCCTTTGAGAGCCGCAGGATACCCTGATTCACCTGACGCTGCATGGGGATCCCATGATCCTGCAGCTCAAGGAAAAAATTGCCGTCCCCGAATATCTCTCTGTATCTTTCTGCGGCTTTTTTTGCCTCCTCATAGAGGTTCTTTTCTAAATACCGCGGGATCTCTCCTGCCAGACAGGCACTCAGTGCGATGATCCCGGTGTGGTATGTCCTTAAGATCTCCTCATCGATCCTCGGTTTATAATAAAAGCCATCGACAAAGCCCTTGGAAACGATCTTCATCAGGTTCTGATAGCCCTCATTGTTCTCCGCCAGAAGCACCAGATGGTAATACCGATCCTCACCGTGGACATTTTCCCGGTCAAATCTGGAGCCCGGAGATACATAGACCTCACAGCCGATGATGGGCTTGATCCCGGCTTCTCTGGCAGCCCGGTAAAAATCAATGACGCCGTACATGACGCCATGATCCGTGATCGCCATACTGTCCATTCCCAGCTCCTTTGCCCGCTGTGCCAGCTCCTTGATCTTACTCGAGCCGTCTAAAAGGCTGTATTCCGTATGGACATGTAAATGTGTAAATGCCATCTGCTCCCTCCGTTTTTGTCAGCCTCGCTGACCAGAATTCCTAACATAAAAGGCTGTTTCTTTACGAAACAGCCTGATGGACTTAATTATTGCTCAGATATTTCTCAATATCCTTAATTGCTTTTTCCTCATCCACTCCGTCAGCCATTACGACCACCTGCTCGCCAACCGGGAGATCCAGAGTCATCATTCCCATAATACTCTTTGCATTCACCTTTTTGTTGTCGCTCTGCACATAGATCTTACTTTCGTAGCTGCTTGCAAGCTGAACCAGCATTGCGATCGGACGAGCCTCCAATCCGGAAGCCAACTCGATAGTCACAGTCCGTTTTGTCATAACAATCCTCCTCTAAAACCCCGACAGCACCCATAGCTTAGCTGTCCGGTCTGCCTGCTTCCCGGTCTCTCAAGCTCTCGGCCAGGTCACAGAGCTTTCTCAGCCGGTGATTTACTCCCGACTTTCCTACTGGCGGTTCCAGGTATTCACCCAGTTCCTTTAACGTTGCTTCCGGCTTTTCCAGACGAACTCTGGCGATCTCAGAAAGCCCCGCCGGCAGGCTTTCAAAACCGATCGTATCCCGAATGTATACAATATCGTTGATCTGCTTGACTGCAGCCGAAACCGTTTTATTAATATTGGCCGTTTCACAATTGACCTGACGGTTTACATTTCCCCGCATTTCTTTTAAGATACGGATATTTTCAAATTCCATCAGGGACAGATGGGCCTCTATCACATTCAGCATATCGACGATCTGGTTTCCCTCCTTGATATAGACCACATAATAGCGCTTGCGGATCACGATCTTTGCATCAATATCAAAGGTCGCCATAATCTGGCGGATCTGGCTGGCCTTCGGTTCCGTTGCACAGACGATCTCGAGATGATAGAACTTCTCCGGATCGCTGATGGAGCCGGACGCCAAAAACGCACCGCGAAGAAAAGCACGGCGGCAGCAGGGATTCTGCACCACCACGTTTCCGACCACGGACAGGTTCTCACCGATCTCACCATCCTCGGATAGCAGCTTTGTAGCCTTCAATACGCGCATTGCGTCCTCGTGCTGCTTTACGCAGACGGAATACGTCCTGTTTTTGCCCAGATGGGCATTGCGCCGTATCGATATATCAGCCTCTATATTAAATGTTTTTTTAAGTAATGTAAAGCACTTTCTTGCAACAGTCACATTTTCCGTATGGATCTTAATGCTGTAGCGGTCGTC